>LUZO01000039.1 GCA_001603685.1 Bacteroidales bacterium Bact_23 | reverse complement strand
TGGCCTGCGTCCGAGCCAGCGGCTGCGTCCGGCCTTTCCTGAAACCTCGAGGTTGTGCTCCGTATTGGAAACCATTCCGATGGTAGCTTTGCAACTCTGAAGGATCATGCGGGTTTCACCTGAAGGAAGTTTGATAACGGCAAATTTGCCATCACGCGACATTAACTGTGCCGACGATCCGGCGCTGCGTGCCATCTTGGCTCCCTGTCCGGGCCTGAGTTCAATATTGTGAATCACGGTACCAAACGGGATCTCACTCAGGTAGAGTGCATTCCCGATCTCAGGCTGTGCGCCTTTGCCGGCAATAACTTCCTGACCTACTTTCAGTCCGTTGGGTGCAACGATGTAACGTTTCTCACCATCGGCATAGTAAAGCAGGGCAATGCGGGCGGTACGGTTCGGATCGTATTCAATGGTCTTAACCGTTGCAGGAATATCCTCTTTATCGCGTTTGAAGTCGATGATACGATATTTCTGCTTGTGACCACCACCTATTGACCTGATGGTCATTTTACCGGTGTTGTTTCGGCCACCAGAGCTTTTCCTCGGCTGCAGCAAACTCTTTTCAGGGCTTGTAGCAGTTATGTCATCCAGTGCGCTAACCAGTTTGAAGCGCTGACTTGATGTGGTCGGTTTGAATTTTTTTAAAGCCATTATCTTTAAATATTGCTATAAAAATCAATTGTTTCACCCTCAGCTAAAGTTACAATAGCCTTCTTAAATGAACTGGTACGGCCTTTCACCTGACCGGTTTTTGTAAACCTGGATTTGGTTTTGCCGTTGTAGTTCATGGTGTTTACTTCTGTCACTTCAACGCCGTACAGCTCTTCCACGGCTTTTTTTATCTGCAGTTTGTTTGCACTCTTCTGCACGATAAAACCGTAGCGCTGGAGCTTTTCGCCCAAGGCTGTCATCTTTTCCGTAACTACCGGTTTTATTATGATACCCATTGTTTCTCGTAATTAATGGTTCTTAATCTCACCGCTGTGAGCGTGATTGTTTAATTCTCAAAGATTTTTTCGATTTCGGCAACCGAGCTTTCCAAAAGTACCAGGTTGTGGGCACGAAGAATTTCGTATGTGTTTAAATCACAAGCCCTTACAACCTTTGCCTGCTTCAGATTACGGGACGACAAATATACGGTTTTATTGCTTTCGCTCAACACCATAAGCGTCCTTCTTCCCGGAAGTTGCAATTTTTCAAGTACTTCAATGAAATCCTTGGTTCTTGGTTTGTCGAAACTGAAGTCTTCGAGGATAACGATGTTGTTATCTTTGGCTTTGTAGCTGAGCGCCGATTTACGGGCCAGTTGTTTCAGTTTCTTGTTCAGTTTGAAGCCGTAATCCCTGGGCTGAGGGCCGAAAACTCTGGCTCCACCACGGAAAAGCGGATTCTTAATGCTTCCTGCACGGGCACCACCGGTACCTTTTTGCCTTTTGAGCTTACGGGTACTGCCGGAAACCATCGATTTCTCAAGCGAACTGTGTGTACCCTGGCGCTGATTTGCAAGATATTGCTTGGTATCGAGATAGATAGCGTGATCGTTTGGTTCGATACCAAATATCGATTCGTTCAGGACAACCGACTTGGCGGTCTCTTCACCTTTAATGTTTTTTACTTTTAGCTCCATCTTTCAATCATTACATATGAACCAACAGGTCCGGGTACTGCACCCTTGATTAACAAAAGATTCTTTTCCTTTACGATTTTTACAACCTGAAGGTTGATCATCTTTACCCTCTTGTTGCCCATCTGGCCGGCCATGTGTACGCCTTTGAATACACGCGAAGGGGTAGCTGACTGTCCGATTGATCCGGGAGCTCTTACCCTGTTGTGCTGACCGTGGCTGGTTTCACCAACACCGCTGAAACCGTGGCGCTTGACCACACCCTGGAAACCTTTTCCCTTGGAGATTCCAACGACATCGATGTATTCACCTTCTACAAACACTTCAACATCTACAATCTCACCAACGGCCTTACGGTTTCCAACCTCAAAACGGGTAAACTCCACAACCTTACGCTTGGGAGTAACACCGGCCTTTGCAAAATGACCGCGCTCTGCCCTGGTGGTATGCTTCTCTTTTTTATCGTCGTAAGCAAGCTGAACGGCATCATATCCGTCAGTCTCCTTCGTCTTGATCTGGGTGACATAGCAGGGGCCGGCTTCAATAACCGTGCAGGCTATATTCCTGCCATTGGCATCATATACGCTGGTCATCCCAAGTTTTTTTCCTATAATTCCTGACATTGCAGTATCATGTTAAAAATTGATTTTTCTTTTTTTTGAACCCCGCGTCGAAAATAAGCGGCATTACAATACTCCGGGCATATCAGACTTTAATCTCTACTTCAACACCACTGGGCAGCTCAAGTTTCATCAGCGCATCAATGGTTTTGCTGGTGGTACTGTAAATATCAAGTAAACGCTTGTATGAGTTTAACTCAAACTGTTCCCTTGATTTCTTATTGACAAAGGTCGACCTCAGTACGGTGAAGATCTTTTTGTTCGTGGGCAACGGAATGGGCCCGTTAACAACAGCACCGGTTGATTTTACGGTCTTTACGATCTTTTCGGCTGATTTATCAACCAGATTGTGATCGTATGATTTCAGTTTAATTCTGATCCTTTGGCTCACTTTTGTTGGTTTTATTGATTGTTTCTTTGTTTACTTAACAAGATATCCTTTCAACTTGTAAATCACATCATCAGTCATATTGTCAGGCAACTGGGCATAGTGCGAAAACTCCATGCTCGAATTGCCTCTCCCCGATGTGATGGTGCGCAGTACGGTTACATAACCGAACATCTCCGACAAAGGCACATGCGCTTTTACCACCTGGTAGCGGTTCTTGGTATCAATACCATCAACGCTTGCACGCCTTTTATTGAGGTCGCTGGTAATTTCACCAACATACTCATCGGGACAGTTTACCTCAAGGCGCATAATCGGCTCAAGCAGAACATTTTTACCCGATCTGGCAGCTTCTCTGAAAGCCACTTTTGCACAGATTTCAAAGGCAAGCGCATCTGAATCGACCGAGTGGTAAGAACCATCGAGCAGACGCACCTTAAGGCTTTCGAGTGAAAAGCCGGCAAGTACGCCATTCTGCATGGCAATACGGAACCCCTTTTCAATGGCAGGAATATACTCTTTGGGTATATTGCCGCCTTTTACCTCATTAATGAACTGCAGGCCGCGTACATCCTCATCAGCAGGCCCCATTTCAAACAGAATATCGGCAAACCTGCCTTTTCCGCCGGTTTGTTTTTTATAAACTTCGCGGTGCTGAATGGTGCTGACAAAAGCCTCCTTATAGGCTACCTGAGGATTTCCCTTATTGATTTCAATTCTGAATTCGCGTTTCAGCCTGTCGGTGATAATATCGAGGTGCAGCTCGCCCATACCGCTGATGATGGTCTGTCCGGTTTCCTGATCAACCCTCATGTTGAAGGTGGGGTCCTCTTCGGCCAGTTTAATCAGCGCCTGCTCCAGTTTCTCAACATCATCCTGAGTCTTGGGCTCAACGGCAACGCTGATAACCGGCTCGGGGAACTGGATTGAGCTGAGTACTATCGGATGTTTTTCATCGCAGAGGGTGTCGCCGGTATTAATCTCCTTAAATCCGACAACGGCAACGATATCGCCGGCTTCAACCTTTTCGATCTGGGTTTGCTTATTGGCATGTATCTGCATAATGCGTGCAATACGCTCCTTTTTGCCGGTTGTGGTATTCAGCACATAGCTTCCTGAATTCAGCGTTCCCGAATATACTTTAATGAATGCCAGATGGCCAACGAAAGGATCGGTGGCAATTTTGAAAGCGAGGGCTGAGAATGGTTCGTTTTCGTTGGCGTGACGAATCTCTTCTTTTTCGGTGTAGGGATTGATTCCGGTAATGGCTTCAATATCCGACGGATTGGGCAGATATGAAACAATGGCATCCAGCAGAGGCTGAACACCCTTATTGCGGAACGATGCACCGCACAGTACCGGGGTAATTCTGCGCTCAATGGTAGCCTTACGGATGATTGCGCGCATTTCGGCGGGAGTGATGGAGTTGTGATCGGCCATAAACTTTTCGAAGAGCGCTTCATCTTCTTCGGCAACTCCTTCAATCAATTTAAGCCTGTACTCTTCTACCATCTCTTTGAGATCTTCCGGAACTTCCGTTACGGTATAAACAGCTCCCAGCGAATCGTTATCCCAGATAATGGCTTTATTGGTAATGAGATCGACCACCCCGGCAAACTCCTCTTCTTCACCTACGGGTATCTGAAGCGGAATGGGGTTGGCTCCGAGTTTATCCTTCATCTGAGCAAGCACAGCAAAGAAATCGGCGCCGGCGCGATCCATTTTATTTACAAAACTGATTCTGGGAACATTGTATTTATCGGCCTGTTTCCAGACAGTTTCACTTTGCGGTTCAACACCACCCACGGCACAGAAAAGTGCAACGGCTCCGTCGAGTACCCTCAGTGAGCGTTCTACCTCAACGGTAAAATCAACATGGCCGGGTGTGTCGATGATGTTAATCTTATACTTCTCTCCGCTGAAATCCCAGTAAACGGTAGTTGCCGCCGAAGAAATGGTAATGCCGCGTTCCTGTTCCTGAACCATGAAGTCCATGGTAGCGGTACCTTCGTGTACTTCGCCCAGCTTATAACTGTTGCCTGTATAATACAATATCCGCTCAGTTGTCGTGGTTTTACCCGCGTCAATGTGAGCCATAATGCCGATGTTGCGTGTATGTTGTAATCTAACGGACATTGGATATTGTGTGATTATTCAGTCGGAGTTTTTTACCGGTTTAGATTCTGAAGTGTGAGAATGCCTTGTTGGCTTCAGCCATTCTGTGGGTATCCTCTTTTTTCTTGAAAGCAGCACCTTCCTCTTTGTAGGCAGCCAGAATTTCGCCGGCGAGTTTTGCGCTCATGCTCTTTTCGTGGCGTTTGCGTGCAAAAAGGATCATATTCTTCATTCCGATTGAGCTTTTGCGGCTCGGGCGGATTTCCGAAGGAATCTGGAAGGTAGCTCCACCAATACGGCGGCTGCGTACTTCAACATTCGGGGTTACATTGTTCAGGGCTTTCTTCCATACTTCAAGACCATCTTCGCTGGTCTTTTCGGCTACCACCTCAATGGCATCATAGAAAATCTGGAAAGCCAGGTTTTTCTTCCCGGTGTACATCAGATTGTTGACGAACTTTGTTACAAGAACATCATTAAACTTCGGATCAGGAAGTATGATTCTTTTTTTGGGTCTTGATTTCCTCATTGCTTAAAGCTTTTTTACCTGAAACCAGAATTAGTTGTTATTTCTTAGTTGCGCCTTTGGCTGCACCTTTAGCTGCTTTAGGACGCTTGGTACCATATTTTGACCTACGCTGGTTCCTGCCGTCAACACCTGATGTATCAAGCGCACCGCGGATAATATGATATCTTACGCCGGGAAGGTCTTTAACCCTGCCGCCACGGATCATTACAATCGAGTGCTCCTGCAGGTTGTGGCCTTCACCAGGAATGTAAGCATTCACCTCCTTGGTGTTGGTAAGCCTTACCCTGGCAACTTTACGCATGGCCGAATTGGGCTTCTTGGGAGTGGTGGTATAAACCCTCACACAAACACCCCTTCGCTGCGGGCAAGAGTCCAGAGCAGGCGATTTGCTCTTTTCGGTTAACTTGTTGCGTCCTTTACGAACCAATTGCGAAATTGTAGGCATATCAATACTTTTAATTGTTATTTGGTTGTTTCGCTACCCCATTTTTTTGGGGACTGCAAAAGTACAGCATTATTTTTAATTTACAACAGACGGGATGTTTTTTTTAATTCTTATGCGCTTTGCAGCGAAAACACAACAAAAATGCAATTCAAAAAAGCCACCCTGCCTTGATTGAATTCCTGAAATAATGATGGGGAAAAGTAATAAGAGGAGACAAATTAAGCCCGAAAGCTTCAAAAGACTCATCAGTGACCGGCTTGTAATCCTGTTGCTCCATGGCAACTTTTCACTGACTGAAACCTATATTGTCTTTACTTTATCAGGTTTCCCGGATTCGAAAATCTCAGAAAAATTGTGCATCTCAGGAAGTTAAAAACAACGATTTCCTTTCAAATGCGGCTGCAAAAGTAGAAAATATATTAATACATCCAACTTTTTTTTGTGAATTTTCTGATATTTTTTAAAAAAAACGGCTTAAATTGTCAGAATGCAGCAAATCAGGTGGTT
>LUZO01000038.1 GCA_001603685.1 Bacteroidales bacterium Bact_23 | reverse complement strand
TAAATTAACCGTCTATTTAGAATTGTTATAATTTAGACTGTTATGGTCAATATTAAATACTTTTTTTTGAATGTTATGAATATCTGCACTAAATTCGCAATGAAGAAACCCCGGTTTTGCATATTAAAACCGGAAATCTAATTCTGAATGGAGCATATTTACTCATTTTTCAGTTTAAGACAAAGGAACCTGGAGCTGCCGGCCAAAAGCCTGCAGACATATTGATTTACAGTAGGGTTTGGCTTAATATGGCCGAACCTTTTTTATTGAATACATTCTTTACTGAATTATAAACACACAGCAAACAGCTATGAACCACATTACCGGTAAAATCGTTTTCAGGCAGGCCGTAACACGGCTTGTACCGCTGATCCTGTTAATGCTCATACTGCTTCCGGGTCGTGCCGAAGCCCAGAACGAGGGCAAGCAGTTGTTCGAAAAGAACTGTATGGTTTGCCATAAACTGGGCGGTGGCAAACTGGTGGGCCCTGAATTGGTCGGGGTAACCGAAAAGCGTGAGCACGACTGGCTGATAAAATTTATCAGAAACTCCCAGGAGATGGTCGAAGCAGGCGATCCCATTGCAGTTCAGGTATTTGAAGAGAACAATAAGGTACCTATGCAGCCCTTCCCGAACCTGACGGATGCCGATATTGAAAACATCATCGACTACATCAAAAACTGGACTCCCGAAGCCAAGCCGGAGTTCACGGTTGATATCAACAAAAGAGAGGGATTTACCGCCGAAGAGATTCAGACCGGTGAAAAGCTGTTTCATGGCAAAATGGCTTTCGAAAACGGAGGCACCCAGACCTGCGTTTCATGCCACTACACCCAGAACATCAACAACCTGGACTGGAATCCTTCCATTTATGACCTTGCAAAGGCATTTATGGAAAAGGACGGTATGAACATGTATGTTTCGCTGACTGAGCCCACTTCGAATGTCATGAAAACAGCACACAAAGAGTATAAACTCACCGAAAAGGAGATGTTTAACATTGCTGCTTACCTCTCCGATTATGCAAAGTCAGGCCAGGAGGTGAAATCCATCAAAAAGTTCCCGACCCGCTTAACCCTTTTCATTGTTTTCGCGGTTCTGATGACCCTGGCGCTGATCGACCTGATCTTCACCAAAAAAGTGCGTTTCCGCGCCATTCACGGCATCATCCTGGTGGTGGGCATTGCCGTACACTTCAACATTGCCATGGTGGAAGCGCAGAACCTCAGCCGCACTCAGAACTACGCTCCGGACCAGCCCATCAAATTCTCGCACAAGGTACACGCCGGCGACAACAAAACCGACTGCCGCTACTGCCACAACATTGCCGACTACAGCAAATCGGCCGGAATCCCTTCGAATGATGTGTGCCTGGCCTGCCACGAAGTGGTAAAAGAGGGCCGCAACTCCGGAAAATTCGAAATCAACAAGATATTCAGGGCAAAGAACTCCGGCAAACCGGTTGAGTGGATCAGAATCCACAACCTGCAGGAGCATGTTTTCTTCAGCCATGCCCAGCATGTGAATGCCGGCAAGGTAGAGTGCGAAACCTGCCACGGCCCGGTTGAAGAGATGGACATCATGCGGCAGTTCGCCGACCTCTCGATGGGATGGTGCGTACAATGCCACCGCGATACCGATGTGAATTTTACCGATAACAAATACTACTCCACCTATCAGAAACTGCACGAAGAGCTGAAAGCCGGAAAGATCAATTCGGTGAATGTTGAGCAGATCGGAGGTTTGGACTGCATGAAGTGCCACTACTAATCAGCACACGAAACAGAGTAAGAAACCAGACAAGTTAAGCACTTAATAAACGGTTTAAATGGAAAAGAAATATTGGAAAAGCCTTGAAGAGCTGAACAATCAGCCTACAGACGATAAAGCCGATCATATTCCCCACGGCAGAGACCTGCTGGATATCATGAATGAAGAGATTGCCGGAAAAACTTCCTCCAGAAGAAACTTTCTGAAGTTCTGCGGATTTGGTTTTGCTTCGGCAGCCATTCTCAGCAGTTGTGAAAATCCGGTTAAGAAAGCCATTCCCTACCTCAACAAACCCGAAGAGGTAACCCCGGGTATGGCCAATCACTACGCCTCCACCTATTTCGACGGATCGGAGTACAGCAGCATTCTGGTGAAGGTAAGGGACGGAAGGCCCATCAAAATCGAAGGAAACAACCTCTCCCCCATCACCAAAGGCAGAAGCTCGGCCAGGGTTCAGGCTTCGGTTCTGAGCCTGTACGACGGCAAAGCCCGCCTGAAAGGCCCTTCAAAAGGCGGTGAGAAATCATCATGGCAAGCCATCGACGATGAAATAAAGGCAAAGCTGAAAGAGATCAGCGATGCCGGTCAGGCCACCGTAATCCTCACTTCCGACATCATCAGCCCCTCCACCCTGCGGATTATCGATGAGTTCAGGGCGCACTATCCGGGAGTAAGGCATGTGGTTTATGATCCGGTTTCGTACTCCGGCATGATCAAGGCCAATAAGGAGAGCTATGGCAGGGCGGTTATTCCGCAGTACCACTTCGACAAGGCTGCCGTTGTGGTTTCATTTATGGCCGATTTCCTGGGCACCTGGCTGAATCCTTCGGAGTTTGCCGCCGGATATGCCGCCACCCGCGACCTTACCAATGGCGAAAAGAAACTTTCATACCATATTCAGTATGAGGCCGGTGTAACCATTTCAGGAAGCAAGGCCGACAAGCGCGTACGCATTAAGCCATCGTCGGTTGCCGGACTGCTTATTGGATTGTACAACAGCATTGCTGCCCATGCAGGAGCCTCCACCCTGCCCGGTGGCACCACCCACGATACTTTCAGCAATCTGGCTGCCAGACTTTGGGAGAACCGCGGAAAATCGCTGGTAATCTGCGGAACCAACGATCCCGATGAGCAGATTGCGGTGAATGCCATCAACAACCTGCTCGACAATGAAGGAAACACCATCACATTTGCAAACCCGTTGCTTACCCGCCGGGCCGCTGATGCCGACATGGAGAGCCTGGTTGAAGATATGAACAACGGAAAGGCAGGCGGTCTCATCCTCTGGAATGTAAACCCCGCTTACGACTACCATCACCCGCAGGCTTTCACCGAAGGGCTTGCCAAACTGAAACTCAGCGTAAGCCTCAATACCTCTCAGGACGAAACCCTGGAGCATGTAGCCTTTTCAGCCCCTACCCACCATTATCTGGAATCATGGGGCGATGCCGAGCCCAGAACGGGTTGCTACAGTCTGGCACAGCCGGCCATGCGGCCCATCTACAATACCCGTCAGGCGCAGGAGAGCCTGATGCGCTGGATGGACAACGGCGAAAGCTACTACAACTACCTGAAAGATTTCTGGAAAAACAACATCATTAAAGGCGGTGAAAACGAGTGGCGCACCACCCAGCAAAAAGGCGTTTTCAAGGCTGAAGTTTCTGAAACCGAACCGGCATGGAATTCCGATTCGCTTACCGTTGCAGCCTATACCCTTGCTGAATCAAAAGAATTCCAGGGCTACGAGCTTCATCTGTACGAAACGATAGCCATGGGAAGCGGCCGCTACGCCAACAACCCCTGGCTGATGGAGCTTCCCGACCCCGTTTCAAGAATCGTTTGGGACAACTACGCTTCCGTATCCCCTGCATCGGCTGCCGAACTTGGACTTGCAGAGGGAAGCATGCTGCAGATTAACAGCATTAAGGTTCCGGTACACATTCAGCCGGGGCAGGCCGACAGGACCATCTCAATCGGTCTGGGTTACGGCCATACCAAATTCGGCAAGGTAGCCGACGGCATCGGTGTGAATGTATTCCCGCTGGTAACCGTGAAGAAGGGTTGCCGCACCTTTACCGGTATCTTTGAGCCGGATGTGGCAGCAGGCACCTACAAACTGGCATCCACGCAGATGCACCACACCATGGAGGGCAGGCCCATTGTCCGCGAAACCACCCTCGAAGGCTATCTGCAGAAACCCGATTCGGGCAATGAACTCCACGCCGAGTTTGAAGCCAAAAAAGCCACCCTGTACAAGGATACCGAATACAAGGGACACCGCTGGGCCATGGCCATCGATCTGAACAAGTGTATCGGCTGCAGCGCCTGTGTTGTATCCTGCCAAGCCGAGAACAATGTGCCGGTGGTTGGCAAGGAAGAGGTGTTGAAATCGCGCAGTATGCACTGGATGAGGATTGACCGGTATTACAACGGCGATGAGAACAATCCCGAGCTTGTATTCCAGCCGGTGATGTGCCAGCACTGCGACAATGCCCCCTGCGAGAATGTTTGCCCGGTTTCGGCAACCAATCACAGCAGCGAGGGGCTCAACCAGATGGCATACAACCGCTGCGTGGGAACCAAATACTGTATCAACAACTGTCCGTACAAGGTACGCCGCTTCAACTGGTTCCGGTATGTTACCAACGAGAAGTTCGATTACAATATGAACTCCGACCTTGGCAGAATGGTGCTGAATCCGGATGTTACGGTGCGCGAGCGTGGTGTTGTTGAGAAATGCTCGTTCTGCATCCAGAGGATTCAGGAGAAGAAGCTGCTTGCCAAGAACGAGAACCGTCCGCTTGCCGATGGCGAGATCCTGCCGGCATGTGCCCAGGCTTGTCCGTCGAATGCCATTGTATTCGGTGATGTAAACGATCCGAACAGTGAAATTTCGAAGCTGTTTGCCGATCCGCGCAACTATCACCTGCTCGAGGAACTGCACACCCTGCCATCGGTGGGATATCTTACCCTGGTACGCAATAAACCTGAGGCATAAGCCTGAGAACAAGTGACATATTAAGTAAAAATAATAACATACTGTCTATGTACAAAGCTGAAGTGAGAGGACCGCTGATTCTGGGCGATAAAAACTACCGCCAGATAAGCAGCGATATCATCGCCCCCATTGACCAGCCAACCCCAAACTGGTGGAAGGCAGTCTTCGGACTAAGCCTTCTGATGGCCGGATTCGGCGTATTTGCCATGTATAAAACGGTGGCTGAGGGCATCGGAACCTGGGGAGTAAACAACTCTGTGGCCTGGGGATGGGAAATCATCAACTTCGTCTGGTGGATCGGAATCGGACACGCCGGAACCGCCTTTTCCATCTTTTTGCTCATTCTGAGGCAGAAGTGGAGAACATCCATCAACCGTGCCGCAGAAGCGATGACCGTATTCGCAGTTGCAGCCGCCGCCATATTCCCGGCACTGCATATGGGCCGTGTATGGCTGGCATTCTACATTTTCCCGTATCCGAACACCCGCGGACCGTTGTGGGTAAACTTCAACAGCCCGCTGTTCTGGGACTTCATCGCAATTTCGGCCTATCTGCTTATCTCGGCCTCATTCTGGTACTTCGGAATGGTTCCCGACTTTGCCACCATCCGCGATAAAGCGAAATCGAAAGTCAAGAAAGCGGTTTACGGCTTCTTTGCTTTCGGATGGACCGGCTCGTCGAGGGAGTGGCTCAGATACGAGGCGCTCAGCTATGTACTCGGCGGAATTGCAGCAGTACTGGTGGTTTCGGTTCACTCCATCGTTTCCACCGACTTCGCCGTATCGGTCATCCCCGGCTGGCATACCACCGTTTTCCCGCCTTACTTTGTGGTAGGTGCCATCTTCTCAGGTTTTGCCATGGTGATGACCCTGATGATCGTAATCCGGAAAATGTACAAATTCCAGGACTATGTTACCGACTCCCACCTGAATGCCATTGCCAAAATCCTGATTTTCATCTCACTGATCATGGGTACGGCTTACGCAACCGAAATCTTCATTGCATGGTATTCGGGCAGCCAGTACGAGATGTTTACCTTCTTCAAAAACCGCATTACCGGCGATTACACCTTCCAGTTCTGGGCTATGGTCGTCTGCAACGCCTTTATTCCCCAGCTCTTCTGGTTTAAAAAGGTAAGGCAGAACCTGACCTTCGCCTTTATCATTTCGCTGTTTATCAACCTGGGTATGTGGTATGAGAGGTTCAACATCATTGTAACTTCGCTGTCGAAAGACTACCTGCCTTCAAGCTGGGTTACCTATCACCCCACCTGGGTTGAAGTGGGAACCTATATCGGAACAATGGGTATCTTCCTGATCGGCGTACTGTTATTCTTCAGATTTATCCCGATGATAGCAATCAGCGAAGTGAAGGGCGTATTGAAGCCAACCAGTTTAAATAAGAATGTTCAAAAACCTGTAAGCCATGAATAACAATCATATTATAGGCGTATTCGATGACGAGGATGCCCTGATGGAGGCAGTTCACGAAGTAAAGCAGAAGGGCTTTGTAATTGGTGAGATATACACCCCCTACCCCATCCACGAGGTGATTGAAGCCATGGGCAAAAAGACCAGATTTACCTTTGCGGCATTCCTCTATGGGCTGTTCGGCGCACTGGGTATTCTGGCTTTCATGTACTACACTGCAGTAATTGACTGGCCGGTGAACTACGGCGGAAAGCCAACCAACGCTTTCCCCTCATTTATCGTAGTGGCGGTAGTAATTACCATTCTTACGGTTACCATTCTCAGCCTTTTCACCTTCTCGGCAAGGGCAAAGATCTATCCCGGCAAGGCATACATCCTGCCCGATGCCCGCTCAACCGACGACAAGTTTGTGATGATTTTCGACAAATCGCTGAGCGTAAACAATTCAGGTGATCTTGAAGGAGTTCTGAAAGGAAAGGGTGCTGTTGAGGTGTATGAAAAAGAGTTAAAACCACAAAAATAAGCGGCAGATGACAAAGAAACGAAACAACAGGGCTATAATTGCTGCGCTTTGTTTACTGGTAATCGGAGCGTCGTGCGACCGTACGCGCAACGACAAGGGATACGAGTATTTCCCTGATATGGCTCATTCGCTGGCCTACGAGACCTATGATGTCAATTCCATTTTCCCCGATGGCATGAATATGCGTCTTCCGGCCGAGAATACCATTCCCCGCGAGATGATGCCCTATACTTATACAAACTCGGCGGAAGACAGAGCGCTGGCAGCAGCAGAACTGGTTAACCCACTGGAACCTACCGCTGAAAACATAAGCCAGGGCAAAACCCAGTACACGATTTTCTGCGCAAACTGTCATGGCGAAAAAGGCGATGGAAAAGGGTTCCTGTTTACCAGCGGCAGATATGCCATTCAGCCGGCATCTTTGCTTTCCGCTAAGATGCTCGAAGCCCCCGAATCGGACATTTTCCATGTAATCACCGCCGGTTTTCAGGTGATGGCTCCCCACGGGCAGCTGATCAGGCCTGACGACCGCTGGAAAATCGCCATGTTCGTAAAAAATGAATTGCAGGCCAACACCGTAAATTAGAGGAGCAGATATGGACACAAAAGTAAAGATATCAAAAGGCTTTCAATACACAGCCATTGCGATGATCGTAGCGGGTGCTGCCGTGATCGTTTACAGCTTTATCGCCAATCCGGGAAGGGCCTGGGCCAACCTGTTGCTCAACAACTACATGTTCCTCTCCCTTGCCATTGGCGCCAGCTTTTTCATCGCCATTCAGCACATTTCACAGTCGGGATGGTCATCCATGTTCAAGCGGGTACCCGAAGCCATGATGGCGTTTGTTCCCTACTCGGGAATCATCATGCTGCTGCTCTATTTCGGAATGAAATACCTGTATCACTGGGCCGATCCGGGCGTAGTAGCCGCCGATGCCGTGCTGCAGCACAAATCACCATACCTGAACATTCCGTTCTTCTTTATCAGAATGGTGTTGTTCTACATCGCATGGATGGTGATGACACAACTGCTCAGAAGGGCTTCGCTGTCGGAAGATGCACAGGGCGGAATGATGTGGTTCGAAAAAAGTGAATTCTATTCGAAAGTTCACATCTTCCTGCTCGCCGTAACCTTCTCGTTTGCATCATTCGACTGGATTATGTCGCTTGAACCGCACTGGTTCAGCACCCTCTTCTCCCTGAAGAACTTCGTTGCCGCCTTCTTCCACGGATCGGCAACCGTTGTACTGATTGTCATCATCCTGCACGAGAGAGGCTACTTTAAAGAGCTGAACAAGAGCCATATGCTCGATTTCTCAAGGTATATCTTCATGCTTTGTACCATCTGGGGGTACTTCGCCTTTTCGCAGTTTATGCTGATATGGTACGGCAACATTCCCGAAGAGACCGAGTACTTTGCACTTCGCTGGCACAGCGGATTCAAGGTGATTTTCTATGTCAACTTCCTGATCAACTGGTTCCTGCCGTTTGTATTCATGCTGCCTCAGGTGCTGAACAAGAATATCAAAGTGGTAAAAACCATTGCCATTCTGCTGATTTTCGGCCAGTACCTTGATCTGTACGAGCAGATTTTCCCGGCAGTAATGGGAAGCCCCATCTTCGGAATTACCGAAATCGGTTTCTTTATCGGCTTTGCCGGCCTCTTTCTCTTCATCACGGCAAAGGCGCTGGCTGCCGCTCCGCTGATCCCGAAGAATCACCCCTATCTCGAAGAGAGCCTGCACCACCATGTGCATTAAATAATTTATTAATTTCCTTAACCGGGATAGTGAGCAAGGCGCCGCTATCCCGGTTTTGTTTTGGGCAGATTTCCGGCCAATGCCATCTTGGCAAACGCGTTTCCATAGATACAGGGAAAGCACAATCCGCCGTTAAATAAAAAATCAGGGCGGATTTCAATCCATTTCCCCATTTTAATTGTTACTCTGTTACCATTTGTCAAAATATGCAGCCAAAAGGCTGATTCAACATTCAATAAATGACACGGATACAGAATTGCTTGCCGGGGAAAACCGGGATATTCCGGATATTACCTGAATTTACCGCAATAATTGACATAAATTCATTAACCTGGCCTAGTTTTTCGAATCGTACTTTTAACCCGGAATTATTTTACCTGAGGAGGCTGTAATATGAGTGAACAGAAAGATTCCTATTTAACCATTCTGAAAAAGCTTACAAAATTCTCGATCTCCTTTCCGGTGGTCTTGTCGGCTATGACTGGCTATATGGCAGGCTATGGCGGCATCTCCGCCGGCATTATCCCGCTTGCTGTCGGCGGGCTTATGCTTGCCAGTGCGGCATCGGCGCTGAATCAGATACAGGAGCGCAACTCCGACCTGCTGATGGGCCGCACCAGCAAACGCCCGCTTCCGTCAGGGCAGATCAGCCTGAAGAGTGCGGTAAAATGGATGGTTTCCCTTGCCATTTCGGGGATTGCCATTCTCTGGCTCTTCTGCGGATGGCTGCCGGCAGTTCTGGGCATCATCAATATGTTCTGGTACAACGGCATTTATACGCCTCTGAAAAAGATTACCCCGTTTGCCATTATCCCCGGCGGAGTGGTTGGAGCCTTGCCGCCGGTAATCGGCTGGGTAGCGGCAGGCGGTGGGCTGTTTCATCCGGCGGCATGGGTAATCGCGTTTGTATTCTTTGCCGGGCAGGTACCGCATTTTCTGTTTCTGGTGCTCAAATACGGCAAACAGTACGAAAATGCAGGCTATAAGTCGCTTACCGCCATTTATTCCGATGAAAGGATCAGACGGATGACCTTTATCTGGACGCTGGCTACGGGCCTCTCCGCCATTGCGCTGCCTCTGTTTTACGACTTCTTTCACCGGATTTCCGATTATCTGCTGTGGCTGATGTCGGTACTGCTGATCGTAAAATTCCTCCCCCTGCTGAAGCCGCCAAAGGAAGATCCGAAATACATCTCATCCTTTCTGCTGATCAACTTCTATTTCCTGGCATTGATGGCGCTAATTGCCATTGATGTATTGATCTAGGGTCCCGGCTCCGGTTTCTTCCCGTGAAGCCGGAATAAAAAGGCATAAAAAAAGGGGCGCGTCCGCCCCTTTTTTTATGTCAGCGCTGAATATTAACGCTCAATCTGAATGTCCTTTACTTCGTCAAGAGTGATCTTTTTGCCATTGTTGCCAAAATGAGTAATCACATAATTGATAACGGCAACGGCATCTTCGTGTGTATCTACCTGAGGAGGCATGGGTGCGGGATATTTTCCGGTAGAACCAACCTTCTCTGATCCGTTAAGAGCCTGAGCAACAGCCTGCTTGGTGTGATTTAACAGCAGATCCGATCCTTCAAGTGAAGGGAAAGCATTCGGTAAACCATGACCATCGGCCTGGTGGCAGGCAAAGCATTTGGTATCGTAAATCTGCTTACCAAGTGCCATCTGAGCATCATCACCTGACTCTTCAACAGCTTCAACGGCTTCTGAGCTTTCGGTGGCAGGCTGCTGACCACCTCCGCAGGAGGTTATCATTGCCATGGCGAACATACCGGCGAAAGTTGCGATAAGTAAACTTTTTGTTTTCATAATGTTTGTTTTGGTTAGGATGCAAAATTAGTAATAAAATAGAATCATTCAAAATAATTTTTTAATGTAATCTTAAT
>LUZO01000037.1 GCA_001603685.1 Bacteroidales bacterium Bact_23 | reverse complement strand
GCCTCCAAGCCCATGATCATCGCCGCAAACAAGGTGGACGTCGCCCCCCCCGAGTTCGTCGCCCGCCTGAAGGCCTTGGACGAGATCGTGGTCCCCACCAGCGCCGCCGCTGAGGTCGCCCTGCGGATGGCGGACAAAAACGGCGCGATCAAGTACAGGCCGGGCGACGCGGACTTCGAGCTGATAAAAGACCTCTCCGGACCCCAGAAGGCGGGCCTGGAGAAGATCCGGGGGATCCTCAAGGCGGCCGGCGGGACCGGGGTCCAGGAGTGCCTCGACCGGGCGGTCTTCGAGCTTCTCGAATACATCCCCGTCTTCCCGGTGGAGGACGAGGGGAAGTGGACGGACAGAAACGGGGTCCTCCTCCCGGACGCCTACCTGATGAAGAAGGGCTCGACGACGAAGGACCTCGCCTACCGGATCCACACCGACATCGGCGAGAGCTTCCTCTTCGCCCTGGACGGGCGGTCGAAGAGGAGGCTGGGGGAGAAGCACGAGCTGAAGGCGGGGGACGTGATAAAGATCGTGTCGACGAAGTGAAGGGGGGGCGAAAGGAACCGGCCAAGCAATTGAAGGTCGGTGCCTCTGGCGCAGGTCATTTTATAGGCGTGGGAGATATAATTTTTAGTATTTTGGCTTGAAATCTCGTTTTCCTGTGATACCCCAGATTAACTGTTCCATTGGATCTGGATCTGTCTTATTAAAATCGACCCATGTCATCCCCTTTAGAAAAACTGGGAGCTTGGGTTTCTTATTAACATCAGGTAGACGTATAGGGATGACTGGACACTTTCGGTCGACAAATTCTCGCAAAAGGGCATCTATTTCCCGTCTTTGCCAAGGACCTACCCCATCAATACCGACAAAAACCGCTGCGGATTTAATCCGCTGGATTTTTTCTTCCAATGCAGGTAGCCATGGAAGACCTGGCTGTAATTCCCATTCATCTAGCCAGGGTAAGAGTCCCATTTCCTTCAGTTGCATGCCAATCTTCTTTACGATTTCTTTATCCCTGCTATTATGACATAAGAAAACATCAAAGTCATCTGTTTCAATCTTGCCCTGGAGGGTTGATGCAGCAGTTTCACGTTCTCTCTGAATATCAGCGGCTAAATCCATTTTTGGAATGGCCGAAGGTCTAATTGATTTTAAGCGGTCTTCATGGTCAAGTAAGGAGAATTGCTTGCTGCAAACGTTGCATTCGATCCAATTGTAACCGCGCTCACGTCGCCGATTAACCTGCATTTCAGTCAAAGATGTTGCACACTCTGGACAAACAAAGATGCGCCGCCGACGAATGCTTTCTGGCAAAGCCCGACGAAGTAAATGAGCCCTTATATACTCTTCAAAAAGATAACGGGCATGTTCACCCGCTATAGTGTCGAAAAACAATGCCAATTCACCTCGACCTTCTTCTACCTCACGCAAAAATATGCCGCATTTTCCACCAAATTTTGCGTTATAAGTTGCGGCGTTCTTCCACATTTCATCTATTTTGAATAGTCCACTATGCGATATTCGTACCGCCAAAGTCGCATAAACGTTTATGATAGGTCCTTCGAAGCCAAATATCACGGCTTTACCCTCAGGATCTGGCAGATCTGGATTTTCGCGGGTGAACTGAGAGGGGAAAACCAAATAAGATCCATCGTCGGCGTGCTCACGAAGAGCGATCTCGTGACACAACATTTCTTCAATTGTTGCAATCAGCAATAACTTCTCTTGTTTCTTGTCTTTTACACGTTCGTCTTCAGACATGCTAAAGCGCCCTGATATCGCAACTTCTTCGGCAATGCAGCCTTGCCCGTCAGGTTCATTTTTAGCTTCGTTTACCAGCGCTGAAGCGTATGCGTCAAGTAGCTCTGGCTGTAAAAGCAAAAGATTGCCAAAACTGAGCCTCCGAATCAGACCTCTAGACTCTACCCGACCGATGCACGTTTCAAATTGGGCCTGCAACTTTTCGGAATCGATGAGATCTTCATATTTGGTTAGAAGGAGACGATACAAGTCGTCTGCCTCAGAAAGAACCCTACCAGTCTCCTTTTCCTTTATGAAAAAATCCTTGATGCGCTGAAATAGTTCGGTTGATGTAACCTTCGGAAGACACTCCCATTTTATCGATTTGCGGATCGCCTCGGACAATTCGGGTATATTCCATCCTTCTTTAGCACTCGTCTCAAAGTAGTCTTCAATACCCATCTCGTGCTTTAATGCCTCAACACGTGTGCGGGTGACGCCGATTCCACCTCGGTCGGCACGTGCCGCGACAAGAAACTTCTTCATTGGTAATGCAGACTCTCCCTGAACCCGTTGAGCCTGAGAGAGGGCACGATCCCAATGTCGAACTCCTGAAAAAGGATCGGTTTCGCTTCTCCCATCAAATAGTATCAATGCAGCAGCTAACTCATTGAGATGCAATTGATGAATGAGACGATATCCTGGCTGACCTGCTAGATCCCACAAAATTGTTTCACGAGTCTCTTTTTGTCCACCATCTAGTTCTACCTCTTGCTTATCAAACGTCCAAACACGCCGACCATGAGTTGATTCAGTTGGCTGAAAAGATTGGCCGGTTAGCACAAGACCAAGACCGGACTTTCCAACACCGCTGTCCCCAACAAGGACGACTTTGGCGTTTGCATAGTGAACAGACTTTTCAGGGAGAACTGCACCAGGTATATCGCTAAGTAGTATATTTGGATCCAATTCCCAAATGTGCACAACACGCCCACGCCTGGCAATCGTAGCAAATAAATATGTTTTGGGATTAAAGGCAATGGGTGGATCACAAATAGGTGAGTCGTATAGATTTGTTTTAGATTCATGAATAATCCCGATCGTCTCCCAATTATCACAGTTCCATAGTCTTATCGTGTCGTCAAGAGAACTTGATGCAAGAAACTGGCCATCAAATGAAAAAGATACACCTGTCAAACGATTTGAGTGGCCTTCTAATGTACGAAAATAATTACCATATGCCGCATTTTCATAAATAT
>LUZO01000036.1 GCA_001603685.1 Bacteroidales bacterium Bact_23 | reverse complement strand
ATTGTTTAAAACCGTTTTCATTTAATTCATGATTGTTGTTTTATAGCTATGAGATAGACTATAAAGCTTTTACAGCTTCTTTAAATTGTTTTCCCCTGTCTTCATAGTTTTCGAAAAGGTCGAAACTTGCACAGGCGGGTGAGAGTAATACTACATCGTTTTTCTTTGCTAGCAAGTAAGCCGAATTAACCGCTTCGGCAGCAGAACCAGCTTCAACTATTACCGGAATAACTCCTCTGAAAGCCTCGATGAGACTGCTGTTGTCGGTGCCAAGGCAGACGAGCGCCTTTACTTTCGACTTTACCACATCGTACAGCTTGGTATAGTCATTTCCCTTGTCAACACCTCCGGCTATCCAGATCACCGGTTTGTTCTGGCTTTCGAGCGCCCACCATGCTGAATTGATGTTGGTTGCTTTCGAGTCGTTGATAAACTCAATACCATGAATGTTAGATACGTGTTCAAGTCGGTGTTCGATGTTCTGAAAATCCGACAAACATTGCCTGATGGTATCCTTTCTCAGGCCGATCAGCTTAGCCGCCACGCCAGCCGCCATAGAGTTGTAGATGTTGTGTTTGCCCTGCAGAGCCAGTTCTTCAATTGTCATGCTGAAAGTTTCCCCGTTTATATTGAAAATTATGTTGTTGTCTTCAAGATATGCCCCTTCATGCCCTTTCTGAAAGAGGCTTATGCCGTAAATCCTTTGGTTAAGCTTTTGTTTTGCAACCATTTCTGCCGACAAAGGGTCGTCCATACACCAGATAAAAGCGTCGTCAGAGGTCTGATTTTGGATGATCCGCATTTTTGAGGCTGCATATTTCCCCAGGTCATTGTCATAGCGGTCGAGATGGTCGGGAGTGATATTGAGCAATATGGCAATGCCGGCTCTGAAGGTAAACATGCCGTCGAGCTGAAAACTGCTCAGTTCCAGTGCATAGCAGTCATAACTGCCTAGCGTTACCTGACGGGCAAAACTGTTGCCCACATTTCCTGAAAGTGCTGCATTTATCCCGCCACCTTTTAGGATGTGCCAGATCAGGGTGGTTGTAGTTGTTTTGCCGTTGCTTCCGGTTACACAGATTGTTTTTGCATGATTAAAGCGTCCGGCGAATTCTATTTCCGAAATCACCGGAATCCCTTTTTTTCTAGCTGCCACTACTAAAGGCGCACTTTCGGGAATTCCCGGGCTCTTAATAATTTCTGTCGCCTCATCGGTAAGCCCTGCATGGTGGCCTCCCTCTTCGAATAGAATGTTGGCATCGGTTAGTTCGTTGCGGTATTTCTCCTTAATGCAGGCGTTGTCAGATACAAAAACCTCTATCCCCCTGCTTTTTGCAAGCAGAGCGGCTCCAACCCCGCTTTCGGCGGCACCGAGAATCAAAATTTTGGGGTTGGCAGTCATTGTTATCTGATTTTTAAAGTGACAATGGTGAACACCGCCAGCATTATGCCGACAATGAAAAAGCGCATTACAATTTTCGGTTCTGAATAGCCAAGCTTCTGAAAATGGTGGTGCAGTGGCGACATTTTAAATATACGGCGTCCTTCGCCATATTTCCGTTTAGTCCTTTTGAAGTAGCTCACCTGTATAACCACAGAAAGGTTTTCGACCAGAAAAATTCCACAGAGAATGGGAATCAGTAGTTCCTTCCTGATCATAATAGCCAGTACAGCAATTACGCCGCCAAGGGCAAGTGAACCGGTATCGCCCATGAATACCTGAGCCGGGAAGGTATTGTACCAGAGGAATCCGGTGCAGGCTCCGACAAAAGCACTGACAAATATGGTCAGCTCACCGGTGTCGGGAAGGTACATGATGTTCAGGTAATCAGCAAACACGAAGTTGCCCGATACCCAGGCAAGCACCCCAAGTGTGGCGCCTATGATAGCCGAGGTGCCGGTTGCCAGTCCGTCTATGCCGTCGGTGAGGTTAGCGCCATTCGATACAGCCGTGATAATCAGAATTACAACCGGAACGAATATGATCCATGCATATTTGCTGGCTTTTTCACCAAATGGCTTCAGCAGCACGGCATAATCAAACTCGTTGTTCTTAAAGAACGGAATGGTGGTTTTTGTGGATTTGGAATTGGTGCGCGCAAAGCGTTCGTCATGGTTGTCAACCAGCTCAAATTCGCTCAGTTCGGCTGCAGAGCGGCTACTGGTCTGCATGATTTTTTCGCGGATAACCACATCCGGATGGTAATAGAGCGTAAAACCGATAAATATACCGATGGTTACCTGTCCCAGAATTTTGAATCGTCCGGCAAGCCCTTTTTTATCTTTCTTGAAAACCTTGATGTAATCATCCAGAAACCCGATAAATCCCAACCATACGGTAGTAATCAGGATCAGGATGATGTAGATGTTGTTGAGTTTGGCAAACAGGAGCGTTGGAATTACAATGGCGCTAAGAATAATCAGACCTCCCATGGTTGGGGTCCCCGCTTTCTGAACCTGCCCTTCCAACCCCAGATCCCTGATCGATTCGCCTACCTGCTTTTTTCTCAGGAAGTTGATCAGTGATTTGCCAAAAAGCAGCGAAATAGTTAGCGAGGTAATCGCTGCCATGGCGGCCCTGAAAGAGATATACCTGAACATCCCCGCTCCAGGGAAATCAACCACCTTGTCCAGATATTCAGCCAAATAGTACAGCATATCTTTCTGTTTTACTTGTCCGTTTTGTTTTCTGTCAGTCCGAAGCACTCTCTGAGCTCCTCCCTGTCGTCGAAATGGTGCCTTATACCCATAATCTCCTGATAAGTTTCATGTCCTTTTCCGGCAACCAGAATAATGTCGTCCTTTTCAGCTATGGTGCAGGCCGTGCGGATGGCTTCATGCCTGTTGCTGATGGTCAGGCAGTGTTTTTTCCGATTGGGCGAAATGCCGGTGCGCATATCGTTCAGGATTGCTTCAGGGTCTTCGGTTCTGGGGTTGTCGGAGGTGAGGATGGTCAGATCGCTGTTCTCGGCGGCAATGGATGCCATCACCGGGCGTTTGGCCTTGTCCCTGTCGCCGCCGGCGCCCACAACCGTTATCAGCCTGCCCCTTCCTTCGCGGATGTCGTTGATGGTGCTGATGACATTCATCAGCGCATCGGGGGTGTGCGCATAGTCCACAATTCCGACGACTCCCGCAGGCGATTTAATGTATTCGAAGCGGCCGTCAACAGCCTGCAGCCTGCTCAGTGCGGTAAGGCACTCGTCATTGTCGATGCCCAGCATTACCGCCGTAGCATAAATGTTCAGCAGGTTATAGGCGTTGAAACTGCCAACCAGCCGGCACCACACTTCATGGCCGTTGATGTTCAGCTGCAATCCATCAAAATGGTTTTCGAGAACTTTGCAGTGAAAATCGGCCTGACGTCTGATGGCTGTGGTTTTTACTCTGGCCTGAGTGTTTTGCACCATCACCAGTCCATTGCGGTCGTCGATGTTGACCAGTGCAAAGGCTCCTGCAGGCAAATGGTCGAAAAATGTTTTCTTGGCTCGCAGATAGGCATCGAAAGTCTTGTGGAAGTCCAGGTGGTCGTGGGTCAGGTTGGTAAACACTCCGCCGGCAAACTGAATGCCCGTTATCCGGTGCTGGACAACCGCATGTGAACTGACTTCCATAAAGCAGTATTCACAGCCTTCATTAACCATTTCGCGCAGCAGTGCGTTAAGTGCTAATGCATCCGGAGTGGTGTGGGTTGCCAGGGACTCACGTTCGTGTACCAGATTTCTGATGGTTGAGATCAAGCCGGCTTTATATCCGAGGTCTTTGAAGAGTTTGTAAAGTAGTGTTGCCGTGGTAGTCTTTCCGTTAGTTCCGGTAATACCAATCAGCCGGAGCTGCGATGAAGGGTGATCGTAAAAGTTGGCTGCCATCTCTGCAAGCGTCTCCGAACTGTTTTCCACCACCACGAAAGCAACCGCAACGTGAGCGGTTTCGGGCATGCGCTCACATATCACAGCTGTTATTCCGGCTTTCACCACTTCGGCTATGAAATTATGCCCATCAGTGTGGGTGCCGGCAACAGCTACAAATACTTTTCCGGGAGCAGCTTTCCTTGAATCGAATATTACCTCATCAACCATCACATCAAGGCTGCCGGATATTCTCCTGATTTTGCACTTATATAATATGTCTCTCAGCGCTTTCAATGCTCTTGTTTTTCTGTTTTTAACCCAATTCTATAATGCAGAGACTGCCATTTGAAATTTTCGAACCTGGCGGCAGCGATTGCTTCCTTACTTTCCCTTTTCCGCTGATCTGTACCTTAACTCCTGCCGATTCAAGAAGGTATACGGCATCGCGTGCTCCCATCCCTGTAACATCGGGAATCAGGTCGCCGGAAATTTCGCGCGGTGTAACCTTTGGTTCGGCTTCACCGCCCCGATATGAAATCCATTCCGTATTGACCGATGAAGGGAAAATGAAATTGATCTCATTCATCAAGGCTTCAACCTCATTTCTCCTTCCTGTTACCACCAGGGGAGGTATGGTCTGCTGAACTTCATCAGGGATCAGAACCGGATTCAGGCGCGTAGCGTATACCTTGTCGGCCACTTCACGGAATACAGGTCCCGAAATAGCTCCGCCATAGTAAGCGCCCTTGCGGGGATTGTTGATGACCACAATCATCGAATACTTCGGGTCATCGGCGGGGAAGTACCCTGCAAACGAAGCCTTGTAATCTGATTTGTTATATCCGTTTCCTTGCTGGGCTATCTGTGCCGTGCCGGTCTTGCCGGCGATTTTATAAATGTTGTTTTTCAGATGCTGCGCTGTGCCTTTCTCCACCACGCCTTCGAGCATTATTTTTGCCTGTGCGATGGTTTCCGGTTTTTTTACGATTGAATTTGAAAGAATAACCGGTTTGAATACCTCGGTGGCTTCGCCTGCCGACCTAATCTCTTTAACAAGGCGGGGCCTTACAAGCACTCCGTTGTTAGCAATTGCATTGTAAAAGGCAAGGGTTTGAAGCGGAGTAATGGCAACCTCATAGCCTATCGACATCCAGGGGAGCGATACTTTCGACCAGTATTTATGTTTGGTATCTTTTATTGACGGAGTTCCCTCGCCCGGTATTTCCAGGCCAAGGGGCTGGTTCAGGCGCATGGAATAGAGCTTGTCGATAAACTGCTGAGGCCTGTCCTTGTATGCTTTGTGGATGACTTTTGAAACACCTACATTCGACGAAACCTCGAATGCCCGCTGAACGCTTATCCTTCCGTAGCCTCCCTGGTGGGAGTCTTTCATCTGCCTGTTGGCAAATTTTGCAACACCTCCCTGGGTATCCACGGTATCGGTGAGGCTGATCAGGCCATCGTCGAGGGCTGCCAGTAATGAAGCCAGTTTGAAGGTAGAACCCGGCTCGGAACTTTCACCGATTGCATAATTGTAATTCTCTTCGTAACCGCCATTCTTGTTTTTTCCCAGATTGGCGATGGCAAGGATATCACCGGTGGCGACTTCCATCAGGATTACGCATCCGTGTTCCGCATCATTGGCAATAAGCTGCCGCATCAGTGCATCTTCGGCCACATCCTGTATGTTGATGTCAATGGTTGTTACAATGTCCAGCCCATCGCGCGGCTCTATCTCATTTTCGTTGTTGAGCGGCCGCCATGCGCCTTTGCCTATCGACTGGATAAGCCGCTGCCCTCTTTCGCCTTCCAGAAATTTGCTGTAAGCGCCCTCAATCCCCACATCGTTCACTGATCCATCTTTGTCCCAGCCTATGGTACGCGAAGCAAGCCATCTGAAAGGAAGTTCCCTTTTATTTTTGGCTTCGGCAATGATACCACCCTTGTATTTCCCTAACCGGAAAATCGGGAATTTTCGAACCTTTTTCAGATCACTGTAGGTTACATTGCGTTTTAACAAAAGATATCTGTTGTTCTCTTTGCGGCCCTTTTCAAGCAGCTTTTTATATTCATTCCGGCTTCTGTCTTTGAAGTGGTTGGAAAGGTGCCACGCCAGCGAATCTACATTCTCATAAAAAAAATCGTCGCTGTAGTGGGTGTTCCCTGCATCAATGCGCAGTTCGAATACCGGAACCGAAGTGGCAAGCAGGCTGCCGTCCGAAGAGAGGATGTTTCCTCTGTTGGCTTCAATATAATCGAGTTTTATGGTAACCTTATTCCCTTTTTCACGCCACTCATCGCCTTCAACAAACTGAATATAAGCGGCTTTGCCGATAATGGCAAGTCCGGTGGCCACCAGAACAAAGTACACCAGGTAAATCCTTTTTAATATGTCCCGCTTATTGTCATCCATGCTTTTTAATCTTTAGGCATATATATTTTAACCGGCGGCTCCAGCGATTCCTTTACTCCGCTGTTCTTTAGCTTTGCCGCCACTTCCGACTGTTTGCTGTTAAACATCAGTCCTGATTTGGTAGTTATGTATTCGTAACGCAGTTCTTC
This sequence comes from Bacteroidales bacterium Bact_23, assembly GCA_001603685.1. Taxonomy (GTDB): domain Bacteria; phylum Bacteroidota; class Bacteroidia; order Bacteroidales; family Lentimicrobiaceae; genus Lentimicrobium. The sequence continues at coordinate 1,811 of LUZO01000036.1, read as the reverse complement.
GAGTTGCCTTTTTGTTCTGGTTATATCAATGATGGTCTTTTCAGCATTGTACGAGTTGGCGATGTAGAAAATGGCAATTACGGTCAGAAACAGGATAAAGGGTGCCTGTTTTATCAGATTGGTGCGTGTGAGGAAGCTGCCATCGGCAATGCTTTGCAGCGATCCTCCGATATTTACCTTTTGGTTCAGCGTGGTAAATGCCTTGAAGCGCCTTTTGCGTTCAGGTTTTGCCTTTGGTTTAGGTTTGAATGTGTTCCTGGCGCTACTCATCACCACTCCTTTCTGCAACCCTGAGCTTTGCACTTCGGGCACGCGGATTTTGTTCAAGTTCATCTGCTCCGGCAACCCGGGGTTTTCTGGTAACAGGACGAAATGGGGCAATCAGATTTCCGAAGAAATCCTTTTGCTCAATGCCCTCGAAGTTGCCGGTTTTCATAAAATTCTTGACCGGGCGGTCTTCCAGCGAATGATAAGTAAGGACCACCAGCCTGCCGCCGGGTTTCAATGCTTTTGTCGTCTGATTGAGCATCTCTTTTAGTACATCCAGTTCGGCGTTTACTTCGATGCGCAAAGCCTGAAATACCTTTGCGAAAAATTTATTCTCCCTTCCGCGCTCAGCCATCGGCTGCAGGATCTCCTTCAGTCCGGCAGTCGTTCCGATTTCGGCAGCACCGCGGGCATCGGCAATCTTCATTGCTATGTTATAGGCGTTCGGCAGTTCGCCGTATTGCCTGAAAATTCTTGTCAGATCTTCGGGCGTGTACTGATTTACTACCTGTCTGGCTGTCAGGCCCGATTTCCGGTCCATTCTCAGGTCGAGTTCGGCATCGAATCTGGTGGAGAAGCCTCTGCCGGCTTCATCAATCTGATGTGATGAAATTCCCAGATCGGCCAGAATGCCATCCACGGGAATGGCCTTGTAGAGCCGCAGAAAATTGACCATATACCTGAAATTCTGATTGATCAGGATAAGCCGTTCGTCGTCGGGTGCATTTGAGAGAGCATCGGCATCCTGGTCGAAAGCAATAAGGCGGCCGGTGGTAAGCTTTTCAAGAATGGCGCGCGAATGGCCCCCTCCGCCGAATGTGACATCCACATAGATACCATCGGGGTTAATGGCCAGACCTTCAATACACTCTTTCACCATCACCGGGTTGTGATACATATCCTATTCCTCGCTTTCGTTAATCTGTCCCATCACCTCTTCAGCCAGCTGCGAAAAATCGGCAAGGCTTTCGCTGATCGAGGCTTCATATTTCTCTTTATCCCATATCTCTATCATGTTGAGGGCGGAGGCCAGCACCACATCCTTGCTGATGGAGGCAAATACTGCCAGATCCCTGGGAATCTGCAACCTGTTTGTGTTGTCCAGTTCCACTTCCCTGACGCCGGCCATGAAAACGCGAATGAAGTCGTTGTTCTTCTTTACGAATCGGTTCAGCTTGTTGACGCCCTTTACCGCCCTGTTCCACTCCGAACGGGGGTAAAGCTCGAGACAGGGCTGAAAAATGCTCCGCTTCAGGATAAAACCTTCACCTATTATGGCTTCAAGCTGCGCCTTAAGGGCAGACGGCAGCAGCAGCCTCCCCTTGGCATCAACTTTACAATCATGTACTCCAATGATTTCTACCATGATAGATTTTTGCATTTCAAGGGGTAAATATAAGGCAGTTTTACCACTTTTTACCACTTTTTACCACCATTGTTAATAACTTTTTATCTCAAAATGGCGTTTTTGTAACTTATGCGTATCTACATGGCTGATATACAGTAGAATATAAAATTGGAAAATAACGATGATTTCTATTTTG
>LUZO01000035.1 GCA_001603685.1 Bacteroidales bacterium Bact_23 | reverse complement strand
GCTTAATACTTTTTAAAAGTCCGGTAGTTCGGATCAGGAATTGTTTTTTTTAAAAATGTAGATATGTCTGCAACAAAATATGTGTTTGTAACCGGCGGTGTGGCATCGTCACTGGGAAAAGGAATTATTTCTGCATCATTGGCCAAATTGCTGCAGGCCAGGGGCTACAGTGTTACCTTGCAGAAGCTTGATCCGTATATCAATGTGGATCCGGGAACCCTGAACCCTTATGAGCACGGCGAATGCTATGTTACCGAAGACGGCGCCGAAACCGACCTGGATCTGGGACATTACGAACGCTTTCTGAATACGCCAACATCACAGGCAAACAATGTAACTACCGGCAAGATTTATCAGGCGGTAATCGAGAAAGAGCGAAGAGGCGAATACCTGGGTGAAACGGTACAGGTTATTCCGCACATTACCGATGAGATCAAGAGAAGGATAAAAATACTGGGAGCCGATAATGATTTCGATTTTGTGATTACCGAGATAGGCGGTACGGTAGGTGATATTGAATCATTGCCTTATATTGAGGCTGTTCGTCAGATGCGCTGGGAGATGGGTACCAATTGCCTGGTGATTCATCTTACGCTGGTTCCCTATCTGGCTGCCGCCGGCGAGTTGAAAACAAAACCCACCCAGCACTCGGTAAAAACCCTGCTTGAACAGGGAGTGCAGCCCGATATTATTGTATGCAGAACCGAAAGGCAGCTGAGTGAGGGAATGCGCAATAAAATTGCTCTTTTCTGTAATGTTGACCCCACATCTGTAATTGAATCCATTGATGTTGAGACTATTTACGATGTACCGCTGATGATGCGTGAGGAGCGCCTCGATCTGGAAGTGCTGGATAAAATGCGTATGCCCGAAGGAGTGAAGCCTGAGTTGAAGAAGTGGGAGGCTTTCCTTTTCAGGCATAAGAATCCGAAAAGCAATGTTACCATTGGAATGATTGGCAAATATGTTGAACTGAAAGATGCCTATAAATCTATCAGTGAGGCGTTTGTACATGCCGGTGCCGAAAATCAGTGCAAAGTGAAGGTTAAACCGATTCATTCCGAAAGCCTCAGTCCTGAAACTGTAGAAGAGGCGCTTGCCGGCGTTGACGGAATTCTGGTGGCTCCCGGGTTTGGCAGTCGTGGTATTGAAGGAAAGATAGAAGCAATACGCTTTGCACGCGAGAACAAGATTCCGTTTTTGGGAATCTGCCTTGGTATGCAGTGTGCTGTAGTGGAGTTCGGAAGGAATGTGCTGAAACTTGAAGATGTCAATTCCACCGAAGTACAGAGCGAAGCCCTGAACCCCGTAATCGACATTATGGAAGGTCAGAAAGAGGTCACCATGAAAGGCGGAACCATGCGTCTGGGCGCATATCCGTGCAGCATTGTCAAAGGCACCAAAGCAATGGAAATATATCAGCGTGATGAAATTTCGGAGCGCCACCGTCACCGCTATGAGTTCAACAACAAATATCTGGACATCTATCGCAATGCCGGCATGATTGCTTCCGGAATCAACCAGAAGGATGACCTTGTGGAGATAGTTGAACTGACAGATCATCCCTGGTTTGTGGGCGTTCAGTTTCATCCTGAATTCAAGAGTACCGTGGCATCGCCCCATCCTCTTTTCGTTCATTTTGTCGATGCGGCAAATAAATGCAAAGAGAAAAAATAGACTCTGCTTCACCAAAGAAGGCGGGAAGTAATATGCCTGTAATTTAATACTTGGCGTATTTGCCCGTTTTGTTTAATTTTGCCCCCTGCTTTACATTTACCATATTCAAATTTCATGAACAAGAATTCCATTATAGGCCTGCTGCTGATCTTCGGCATAATGATTGGCTACACCATTATGATGTCGCCTTCTAAGGAAGAACTGGAAGCAAGGCAGCGTTATCAGGATTCGATAGTTGCTGTACAAAGGTCATTAGCCGATTCAGCGCGTGCTCAGGAGGCTAAGCGCGAAGAGATAAAAAACGCATTGGCTGAATCGGCAGTAGTTGAGGATGAAGCCGGAGTACAGACTCAGGCCGCTGTCAGACAATCGCTTCTGGGGCCGTTTGCCGTATCGGCCGAAGGCCTCGATAAGGATTTTACCATTGAAACCGATCTGCTGAAACTTACCATCAACAGCAAAGGCGGACGCATCGGCAAAGTGGAGCTGATGGAATATAAGACATTCGATGGAAAACCGACAATACTTCAGGTGCCCGATTCCTCGATGTTTGAGATGATGTTCTTTAACGATGTAAAGCCGATTGCCACCGGAAACCTGTATTTCCTGCCCGCATGGCCGGATAAAAGGTTCGAAGGAATGGAGAATATTAAAATTAGTGATGGTGATTCCCTGTTGTTTGCCATGAGGCTTTACGCCGGATATTCCGATAGCGTTGCATTGCCCGGCAGCTATATCGAATATGTATATAAGGTAAGGGCAAACAATTATATGGTTGGCCTGGAGGTGAACTTTGTGAATATGGAAGAGTTCATCGCATCCAATACCAAAGAGCTGAATATCAACTGGAACAACCGACTGATCAGACAGGAGAAAAACCTTTCAAACGAAAGGCTGAATTCTACTGTATATTACAGACACTCTGACGGCGAAGTTGATTACCTGAACGAGCGCAAGGATGACAAAAAAAGCATAAATACCCGGGTGAAATGGGTATCCTTTAAACAGCAGTTCTTTTCAACTACACTGATTGCACAGGATCGCTTCCAGAATACGGAAATATCGGTTGAAAAAGAGCCAGAAAAAGAGACGACCTACCTGGCGCGCATGCAGTCAATCCTCTCCATACCATTCAACCCGGCTATGGATAAGAGTGTTGGCATGTCATTCTACTTTGGCCCGAACAAGTACAACCTGATGCGGAAGTATAAGCTGGATCTCGAAAGGCAGATTCCACTCGGCTGGAGCTTCTTCCTGATGCAGTGGATCAACCGGTTTGCTGTTATTCCGGTGTTCAACTTCCTTGAAGGATTTAACCTGAATTACGGAATTATCATTCTGATACTTACCGTATTGCTGAAGATTGTGCTCTTCCCGATAGCCTATAAAACCTATATGTCGTCGGCCAAAATGCGGCTGCTGAAACCCGAGATTGATGAAATCAACGCCAAATTCCCGAAGAAGGAAGATGCGATGAAGAAGCAGCAGGCAGTGATGACGCTTTACAAAAAGGCGGGCGTAAACCCCATGTCGGGATGTGTGCCTATGCTGCTTCAGTTTCCGATTCTGCTGGCCATGTTCCGCTTCTTCCCGGCTTCCATTGAGCTGAGGCAGGAGGCGTTCCTCTGGGCTAAAGACCTCTCGAGCTACGACTCAATTCTCGATCTGCCCTTCAATATTCCGTTCTACGGCGACCATGTGAGCCTGTTCACCCTGCTGATGACCATATCCACCATCATTTATACCAAGATCAACAACGATATGATGTCAACCGGTCAGCAGATGCCGGGCATGAAGACCATGATGTATCTGATGCCGCTGATGTTCCTCGGCTTCTTCAACAGCTATTCATCCGGGCTTAGCTACTACTACCTGCTGGCCAACCTGATGACTTTTGCACAGATGTTCCTGATCCGCAGGTTTGTCAGCGAAGAGAAACTGCACGCCAGGATTCAGGAAAATAAAAAGAAACCTGTGAAGAAATCGGGTTTCCAGAAACGCCTCGAAGATATGGCAAAGCAACAGCAGGGCAGAAGGTAAGCATAAGCTGTAAAGTATAAAACAAAACAGGCGCTTCGGCGCCTTTTTTGTTGCCTTATCATGGACTTTATCCGGTTAGCCGGCGATATCCGCTCTGTGAAGCAGATTCAATAATTGCTTTTTATGGAAACTGAAGCGTTGCCTGTTTATCGGTAATACCGATTGGAAAAATAAAATGGACCAATTACACCGATTGGAAAAATATAACATTACAATTGAGGAAAGCGATAAATGTTCTGAATATTTTATTCACAGGCATTGCGATTGTAAATACAATTCATAAAACAACCGTGGGGTAGTTTCGTTTTAAAGGAAGCTATGATGCATAAAAAAAAAGCCTGCTCGTGAGTAGCAGGCTTTGATAAATGCTTTTGAAAAGATCAGACTCTTTTTTCTTTGATTCTTGCTTTTTTACCTTTCAGTTCGCGGAGATAGAAAATACGGGCTCTGCGTACCACGCCGCGTTTGTTAACGGTAATGTTGTCGATAAAAGGCGAAGTGATGGGGAAAATCCTTTCAACACCTGTGTTCCCTGATACCTTACGAACTGTAAAAGTTTCGGTAACACCACTTCCGGCGCGCTGCAGAACTACACCCTGAAACAACTGAATTCTTTCTTTATCTCCCTCTCTGATCTTATAGTGAACGGTGATGGTGTCACCGGCTTTGAAGCTGGGGAATTCTTTTACCTGAACGAAGGTGTCCTCAACAAATTGGACTAATGCGTTCTTGCTCATTATCTTAGATGTTTAAAAGTTGCGTTTTCTAAAAAGGACTGCAAATATACGGCAATTTATTTTTAATAAGCAAGTAAGGATGAAATAAATTTAAGGGATTTTTCATTCAGGCGCATATTCAAGCCGCTTTGTTGAACACCTGTGGTCAAACTGCCCGTTTTATCCTTACTTTTTTTTCTGATCTTTCAGCAAATCGGGCCTTCTTTGGCGGGTACGCTCCATGGCCTGCTGATAATTCCAGTTTATAATCTCCTTTTCGTTGCCCGAAAGCAGGATGTCGGGTACTTTCCACCCTTTGTAATCGGCGGGGCGGGTGTAAACGGGCGGACTCAGCAGGTTGTCCTGGAAGGAGTCGGAGAGGGCAGAGGTTTCATCGCTCAGCACTCCGGGAATCAGCCTGATAACACTATCAGCCAGTACGGCTGCCGCCAGTTCGCCACCCGACAGTACATAATCGCCAATCGAAATTTCCTTTGTGATATAATGCTCTCTGATCCGCTCATCCACCCCTTTGTAATGGCCGCACAGGAAAATCATGTTCCCGTGCAGACTCAGCCGGTTGGCAACCTGCTGATTCAACAACTCGCCATCAGGAGTGAGAAAGATCACCTCATCATACGCTCTTTCCGATTTCAGTTTGTCAATACAATCGGCAATGGGCTGAACCATCATAACCATTCCGGCGCTTCCGCCATAGACATAGTCGTCAACATTGCGGTGCTTGTTGGCGGCATAATCGCGTATGTTGTGCAGGTGGATTTCAGCCAGCCCCTTGGCAATTGCCCGTTTGATGATGGATTCGGTAAACGGCCCCTGAAACATTTCCGGAAATATGGTCAGTATGTCTATGCGCATGGTTGATTTTTTTTGCAAAAGTAAGATTTCTGGATTAATGAGGTCAGAAGTCAGAAGTCAGAGGTCGGAAGTCAGAGGTCAGAAGTAATCCGCCGCGGCGGATGAGATTTTGAGTCCGCAGCGGCGGACTAATCTATAATCATTTGTAAATCAATATTATATATAAAAAACAAAAGGCTGTATAAGAAGATAAATGCCTATTGTGTTTTTTTGTGTCTCCCGTATGCATGGGATCTTCGATTGGTGTCTTAGTGGCAAAAAAAGAAATGCCACGGAAACACGGAAACACGGAATTCCACAAAAAAGATGGAAGCCTTTTGTGCTTTTTCGTGACTTAGTGTCTTAGTGGCAAAAATCTTTATTATCTGCAAACGATAATGCCGCTCCTACGGAGCTTAATTTTTCGGCGGACAATATGTTTCTACCATAATGTCGCTCCTACGGAGCTTGATTTTCTAACGACCCTATCAATTTTAAAAAGTCCCGGAGGGACGACATTATGGTAGCATCAGGTAATAGCAAAAATCTACAAGTCCCGGAGGGACGACATTATCGTCCGCAGGTAAACTGCCTTTCCCGCAAAGCCAGCCAAATTATATCGGGATTGCGGCTTTTGTCTGTAAACGATAATGCCTCACTTAGAAAGTTTGATTTTCAGCCGTGAGATTTGTTACTACCATTATGTCGCTCCTATGAAGCTATCCTAATCCCAGTATAAGAATAATTTGATAGCCACATAAATACGAATGGATAGAATCCCACTAAAAAGATAAATGCCTTTTGTGTATTTTGTGTCTTAGAAGCAAAAAAGAGTAGTCTCGGAAATACGGAAAAAAATGAAAATTGGAAATTTAAAGTAACCTGCACCGGTAAATGAAAGAAATTTCCGGGCGGGCAAATGGGTTTATCAATTTATGGTGTAGGTTTGCATAATCAACCGGAACAATACCATTTTTAATGAGACTGAGAGCCCTATTGCTGAAACTTACCAAAGGCGACTGGTTTACGCCCGCTTTGCTGCTGATGATATTGCTGGGCTGGCTCATTCCGGGCCCGGGTATCAAAAGCGGGTTGTTCTCGCTTAAGCAACTGGCGGAATTTGGCATTTCGGTTATCTTTTTCCTGTACGGGTTGCGTCTGAGTGTAAAACAACTGATACACTGCGTTACGCAATGGCGCCTTCATCTGGTAATACAATCGGTTACCTTTATTATTTTTCCGGTTATCATTCTGTTACTCAGGCCATTGTTCGCCTACGGCCCTTTTTCTGACCTCTGGCTTGGAGTCTTTTTTCTGGCAGCACTGCCTTCAACGGTCTCCTCCGCGGTGGTTATGGTATCGCTGGCAGGCGGGAATATTCCCGGAGCGGTTTTCAATGCTACGGTGTCAAGCATTGCCGGAATTCTTATTACCCCTTTGTGGATGGGGTTTTTTATTCAGGGGAGTGAAGGCGGCGCCGATATTCTTCCGGTATTCATCAAACTGACTTATCAGATTCTTGTTCCAATGGTGTTGGGGATACTTCTGCACCCACGCTTCGGAGAGCTGGCCATCCGGAAAAAAGACTTTACCCGCTATTTCGATCAGAGCGTTGTGCTGGCCATTGTTTACACTTCGTTCAGCAGTTCATTCAGCAGCGGCATTTTCAAAGGTTACGGGATGGTGGTGATTTTATTGCTGATCCTGTTTCTGATTTTATTTTTTCTGGCCATTATCTTTATTATCCGTTATTTAACCCGGCTGGCAGGGCTTGGGCGCGAAGATATGATAACCACAATGTTCTGCGGCTCAACAAAATCGCTGATGCATGGGACGGTGATGGCAAAAGTATTGCTGAATAATGCTGCTACTGTAGGCCTGCTGTTGTTGCCTATACTGATCTATCATGCGCTGCAGTTGGTATTTACGGGGTTTATGTCGCAGCGGTTTGCCCGGAAAATCTGGTAATTTCAGCCGGTTCTTTGCCCCGGCCAGATTCGTTGCAGGCTGTGCCCGGGACAGCAGGGCTCTATTTTTGAAATTAGCCCGATAATCCAGGCTTTTGCTTCAGGTAATGATGAAAACTTACTGATAGCCGGCCGGTGGTGTTCTGTGGCCGATGCGGCTCCCTGACTCTGAATAGCGGTTGGCATACCGGTTACAAGTGCAATACGGCAAACATCAAGATGAGTAAGTTGAGGCAATATGTAGTTGTTGAACCAGTAATGCATCTTTGAGATAAACTGCACAGGGAAATCCGGAGTGTAAATAATGATGTTTTCTACCGGGTTCAGTTCTACCTCTTTAAAAAGCGAAAAGAATAACAGAATGTAATCGGTAAACTTTTTCATGTCGGCTGGGTAGGCCTTTACCACCAGCATTCTGTAGTTGCTGTTATATTCAAATCCCGATGCCTGCTTTAAACCGGACGACATGATAAATTTTTTATACTGCAAAGATAAAGTAAAAGTAATGGAAATTTACAAAAGCAAAAAAATAATGTAAAATATGTTTTAACATAAATTTGTTAGTATCTCTTAAATGGTTGATAAACAGATTTTAAATTCAAGAATATTG
>LUZO01000034.1 GCA_001603685.1 Bacteroidales bacterium Bact_23 | reverse complement strand
TCTCATAGCTATAAAACAACAATCATGAATTAAATGAAAACGGTTTTAAACAATATAAAGGGCGATAAGGTAATCTGGGCTGTAGTCTTTCTGCTTTCGATATTCTCGGTGCTGGCGGTTTACAGTTCCACCGGCACGCTTGCGTACCGCTATCAGTCAGGTAATACCGAGTATTACCTGATCAAACATCTGGGGATATTGCTCCTGGGGTTTGTCCTTATGTTTATAGCCCACATGATTAAATACAAATATTATGCACGTATTTCGCAGTTAGCTCTTTTCATATCTGTTCCCCTGCTTGCCTACACCCTGATGTTTGGCACCAATGTAAACGAAGCCAGCCGCTGGTACACACTTCCCCTGATCAACCTTACCTTCCAGCCATCTGACTTTGCAAAGCTAGCACTGATTATTTATGTGGCACGACTGCTTGCAAAAAAGCAAAATGTCATTGACGACTTCAGACGGGGATTTCTCCCGATTATTTTACCTGTATTTCTGATTACAGCCCTGATACTTCCGGCCAACTTTTCGACTGCAGCCATGATATTCATCACCTGTCTGGTTCTGATGTTTATTGGCAGAGTCAGATTCAGATATATTTTAGCTCTGGTAGGCTTAGGCATTGTGAGTATGGTATTGCTGCTGGTGGTTCTTGCCTATTCACCGAAACTGGGCGGGCGCATTGGCACCTGGCAAAACAGAATTGAGAATTTCAGAAGTGACGACAGCGAGGGCAATTATCAGGTGGAGCAAGCCAAGATTGCTATTGCAAATGGCGGGATTACCGGCAAAATGCCCGGAAACTCGACACAAAAGAATTTCCTACCCCACCCCTACTCCGATTTCATCTTCGCCATTATCATCGAAGAGTATGGTCTGATAGGCGGAACAATTGTTGTGCTTTTGTACCTGGTACTGTTTTTCAGATCAATAAAAATCGTAATTCATTCACCCCGGAATTTTGCTGCCTTTCTCACCTTCGGTGTAACTTTCAGTCTGGTGTTCCAGGCTATGATCAACATGATGGTGGCCGTGAATATCATTCCGGTTACCGGCCAAACGCTCCCTTTGATTAGTATGGGAGGAACTTCCATCTGGTTTACCAGCATCTCTATTGGCATAATTCTGAGTGTAAGCCGAGAGATTGAAGAGGAACAGGAGAAGGTAAAAGAGAAAGAGTCGAAACAAAAATCAAAAAAAGAGGAGGCGCCTGAATATGTCATTGCCTGAAACAAGGATTATCATCAGTGGCGGTGGAACGGGTGGGCACATCTTCCCGGCGATAGCCATTGCCGACGCCCTCAGACATAGCATTCCTGAGGTTCAAGTCCTGTTTATCGGGGCAAAGGATAGGCTGGAAATGGAGAAGGTGCCTGCTGCTGGATATAAAATCAAAGGATTATGGATCAGCGGATTCCAGAGAAGGCTTACCTGGAAAAACCTGAGTTTCCCTTTCAAGGTGATACACAGCAGCCTGAAAGCGCGCTCCATCATCAGGGAATTCAATCCGCACGCCGTAGTCGGTGTTGGCGGATATGCCAGCGGACCGACTTTAAAGGCAGCGGCAGCACTGGGCATCCCGACCATTCTGCAGGAGCAGAACTCCTATCCGGGAATTACCAACAAAATGCTGGCAAAAAAGGCAAGCAAAATCTGTGTCGCCTATCAGGGAATGGAGAAGTTTTTCCCTGCCTCAAAACTGATTCTTACCGGCAATCCGGTAAGGGCAGAGATTGTGCACGCCAATGCAAAAAGGGATGAGGCGCTGCAATATTTCGGCCTGAACAGAAACAAACCGGTAATTCTTGCCGTTGGCGGAAGCCTTGGCGCACTAACCATCAATCAAAGCATTCACCGCGGGCTGAAAGAGATTGCCGATTCGGGAGTTCAGCTGATCTGGCAAACAGGGAAATCATACGCCGGACAAGCCGAAGCAGCCGTTCTTCCGTTTCAGGAGGCGGGCATCAGGCAAAGCACCTTCATAACCAGGATGGATCTGGCCTATGCTGCCGCCAATGTGGTGATATCGCGCGCCGGCGCCATTGCCATTTCCGAGTTGTGCGTAACGGGCAAACCCAGCATTCTGGTTCCTTCGCCAAATGTGGCCGAAGACCATCAGACAAAAAATGCCATGGCGCTCGTATCCTCCGATGCCGCCATCATGGTAAGGGATAAAGAAGCAGGCGAAAAACTGGTGAGCACCGCGCTCAGCCTTGCCACCAACAATCAGCTAAAGGAGCGCTTATCGGCCAATATCCGCCTGCTGGGCAGAGATAATGCGGCTGCCATGATTGCCGATGTAATTGAAAATTGTATTAAAAGATAAAACCGCACTATTGTAATGACTGAAGCACTGAAAAAAGTTTACTTTCTGGGAATCGGAGGCATTGGCATGAGCGCCCTTGCCCGTTTCCTGAAGAGTACCGGTGTGGAGGTCCACGGCTACGACAAAACCCCCTCGGTACTTACGGCAGAGCTTGAAGCCGAAGGAATGAAAATACACTACGAAGACCGGCCCGACCTGATTCCTGAAGATACCGGCCTGATTATTTATACCCCGGCCGTTCCAACCGATCTGGAAGAGTATAAAAAGGCTGCCTCGGGTGCGTTCAGCATGATGAAGCGCTCCGAACTACTGGGTGTGATTACTGCCAAAAAGCGCACGCTTGCGGTAGCCGGAACACATGGAAAAACTACGGTCAGCAGTATGCTTGCGCACATCATGCACACCTCGGTACTGGGCTGCACCGCCTTTCTGGGAGGAATAGCCAAAAACTACGACAGCAACCTGCTGCTAAATCCCGAAAGCGACTTCATGGTTACCGAGGCCGATGAATTCGACCGCTCATTCCTGACGCTCAGCCCCCATTCGGCAGTCATTACCTCTGCCGATGCCGACCATCTTGACATCTATCATACGCATCAGGGGCTGAAGGCTTCATTTTCGGATTTCACTTCGAAAATCCGCGACAACGGCCATCTGGTCATCAAACACGGCGTTGACCTGGAGCTGAAAACCACTGAGAATGTCGGCATCTACACCTATTCACTGGATAAGGACTCCGATTTTGCAGCGCAGAACATCCGACTGACCGGCCGCCGGTACAGTTTCGACATCAGAACGCCCAACGGGGTGATTACCGGCCTGCAGCCTCCGCTGCCCGGCATTTTCAACATCGAAAACAGCGTGGCTGCCGCAGCCGTTGCCTGGCTCAACGGCGTTTGCAACTGCGAAATAAAAGAAGCCATCAACTCATTTACGGGAGTGAGGCGCAGGTTCGACCATCGCGTGATTTCAGACCGTGTGATTTACATCGACGATTACGCCCATCATCCCGAAGAGCTGAAAGCCTGCTTCAGGGCGGTAAGGGCTTTGTATCCCGACAAACAGATCACCGCAATCTTCCAGCCGCACCTCTACACCAGAACGCGTGATTTTGCCGATGCTTTTGCCGAAAGCCTCTCCATGCCCGACAGGATAATCCTGCTCGACATCTATCCGGCACGCGAACTGCCCATTGAGGGAGTCAGCTCGGCCATGCTGCTGGACAAAATAACCATTGGCGATAAGCAACTCAGCACAAAAGAAGGAGTACTTGAACTGATTGACCGCCTTGAACCCGAACTATTGCTGACAATGGGTGCCGGAAATATAGATCGCCTGGTTGAACCGATTACTGAATTATTAAACAAAAAAGGCGAAAAATGAGAAGGGTACTGATGACAATATTCTGGGCAATACTGGTGACAGGCGTTACCAGCCTGTTCATATTTGCAAATCAGCGACACGATTCGGTTATCTGTCCCGAATTTCTGGTTGACCTGGATCTGAGTGGCTCGCAGCAACTGATTTCAAAACAATACATCAAACGGCTTATCACAGATGCAGGTTATAAAATCAAAGGGCAAAAATTGTCGGAGATAAATGCGGAAGCGATCCATGCAAAGCTAAAGCAAGACCCTTACATCAAAAAAGCCAATCTGATTATTGGAGTGGATGGCAAGGTAAAGGCTTATGTCCAGCAGCGCACCCCGCTGTTAAGGGCTTTTTCGGCAGAAGGCAGGCAATTTTATCTCGACACCGAAGGATACATTATGCCGGTGAATCAGGAATATCCGGCAAGGGTACTGGTTGTAAGCGGAAAGATCCCGGCTCCGGGAAAAGGAGCAACCGGAAATGAAGAAAATGAAAACCGTCTGTCGCCTGCTCTGATGAATGCATTTGTCGCCGCTAAAGCCGTGAAGGCAGATGCTTTCGCGGATGCGCTTACCGATCAGATATTTATTAACAGGAGTGGTGAAATTGAATTGGTTCCCAAACTTGGAAATCAAACCATTCTGCTGGGTGACACCACACTACTGAGTGAAAAACTGAATAACTTAAAATTGTTTTACAAGCAGGGAATCAGGAATGACGCATGGAACAAATACGGAGTAATTGACCTCAGGTTCCGTGACCAGATTGTATGCACAAAATTGTAATAAAATATGGGAGCATCTGAAATTATTGTCGGGCTTGACATTGGCACCTCGAAAATAGCAGCCATAGTAGGCCGTCGCAACGAGAACGGGAAAATCGAAATCCTTGGATTCGGGCGTACCGAATCAATCGGGGTAAAAAGAGGGGTTGTTGCAAACATTGACGACACCGTGCAAAGCATAACTACGGCCGTGAAGGATGCCGAGGGCAGTTCTGATACCAATATTGCAACGGTAAATGTCGGTATAGCCGGACAACACATAAAAAGCATTCAGTACCGCGGATCGTACATCAGGCCGAATGCCGAGGTTGAGATCAACCAGTCTGATATTGACGGACTGAATGAGAACATGTTCAAACTGGCCATGAATCCGGGTGAGGATATCATTGATGTAATAGCTCAGGAATATACGGTGGATGGAGAAACAGGCATCAAACAGCCCAAAGGGATGCTCGGACATCAGCTGGAAGCCAATTTCCACATCATTACCGGCCAGACAATGGCAGCGAAAAACATCTACAAGTGCATCTCAAAAGCCAACCTTGAGGTCGCTTCGCTGCTGCTCGAACCACTGGCTTCTGCCGAAGCTGTTTTGAGTGAGGAAGAGAAAGAGGCGGGTGTCGTGCTGGTGGATATCGGCGGCGGAACCACCGATATTGCCATCTTCCAGGATGGAATTCTGAGGCATACTGCCGTGATTCCGTTTGGCGGCGATATCATTACCGAAGACATCAAGGAAGGCTGCACCATCATAAAAAAATATGCCGAAGACCTTAAGGTAAAATTTGGTTCGGCACTGGCCAGTGAAAACCGCGACGAAGAGGTGGTAGCCATTCCCGGATTGCGCGGAAGGCCGCCAAAAGAAATTACCCTGCGAAACCTTGCAAGCATCATTCAGGCGCGAATGGAAGAGATAATTGAACATATCTACTTCGAAATCAAGAACTCCGGATACGAAAAGAAACTCATTGCAGGAATCGTACTCACGGGAGGCGGGGCCCAGTTGAAGCACATCAGCCAGCTAACCGAATTCATCACCGGTATGGATACCCGCATCGGCTATCCGAATGAGCATCTCGCACCGGGTGTTCCGGAAGAGATGGCAAGCCCTGCCTATGCAACCGGTATCGGCCTGGTAATTATCGGGCTTCAGAAAGTTGAAAAGGAGGAGCAAAAAGCGGGAAAAGAACCGAAAAAGCCTGGTAAACCGCCCAGAACCGGCTTCCTCGACAAAATAAGACGATTCTTCGAAGAGGATGGAAACAACTGAGATATTAACAAATTGGCTGTTGATAAAACAGCTGATAAACCATGAATTATCAAAAAATATTAACTTAATTTAGGAGACCAAAAAGATGCCTGAAATGCTCAAATTCGAACTGCCAAAAAATCAATCTTCCATCATAAAAGTAATCGGTGTAGGTGGTGGCGGCAGCAATGCTGTAACCCATATGTTCAAACAAGGCATCCGCGGTGTTGACTTCATGATTTGCAACACCGACGGCCAGGCCCTCGACACCAGTCCGGTTCCCCTCAAGATACAGCTTGGCACCAAAGGCCTTGGTGCCGGCGCCATACCTCAGGTTGGTAAAGAAGCGGCCACTGAAAACATTGATGACATCCGGAAAATTCTGGAATCGAATACCAAAATGGTGTTTATTACCGCCGGAATGGGCGGTGGCACCGGAACCGGAGCAGCACCGGTTATAGCTGCTCTTGCAAAAGAACTCGGTATCCTGACCGTCGGAATTGTCACCCTGCCTTTCTCTTTCGAAGGCAGAAAACGAGCTCAGCAGGCCAGAGCCGGTATCGATGAACTGAGAAAATCGGTTGACACTCTGCTTATTATATGCAACGATAAACTGCGTGAACTCGAAGGCGACCTGAAACTATCGGAAGCCTTCAGCAAGGCAGACAACATACTGACTGTAGCGGCAAAAGGAATTGCCGAAATTATTACCGTTACAGGTTACATCAATGTTGACTTCGAGGATGTAAAAACAGTTATGAAAGACAGCGGAAAAGCCATCATGGGCTCCGGCATTGCCGAAGGCGAAAACCGGGCACTCGAAGCCGTTCAGATGGCTATGGCCTCTCCCCTGCTCGACGATGCAAACATACGCGGAGCAAGCAACATCCTGCTCTACATCTCTTCAGGTGCCGAAGAAATTACACTTGATGAGGTAATGGAGATTACCGACTACATACAGCACGAAGCCGGTTCGGGCGCCGATATCATCTGGGGTAACGGAACCGACGAGGCGCTGGGCGATAAAATCAGCATTACACTGATTGCAACAGGATTTGATTCGAAAAGCAAAGTGGTTAATGAACCTGCAAAACCGGCAAATGTCATTGTTTATCCACTCGAAAGTTCCGAACCTAAGCATCAGCCGGTGCCGCGCATAGAAGCTGAAAAGCCTGCTCCGTCGCAAATCGAAGAAATTACACTGATTACCAAAACCAGAGAGCAGGATCGGCAGCCGGCACAGACGCCACCGCCGCCTCCACCGGCAATTGATGCAAGGCAACCGCAGGAAAGCCAGCGTACCATCGTTTTTGATCTTACCCAGCCCAAAACCGAAACTCCGGCCGAAAAACCTGCGGAAAGTTTTGTTGCAACTCCACTAAAAACCAACTCCGAAAAACAGCCCGGATTTGAATTTCTGAGAAGCTTTATGCCCGATAAGCAGAACGACGGCAATGACTCTGAAGGCGCTGCCAGGCAGGAAGAGCTGGCTAACGAACGCTATTCGAGGCTAATGGAAATAAGCTCGAAAATTGCCACACCCGATGGATTGGCCGAAATGGAAAATCAGCCTGCATACCAGCGTAGAAATATAGAGTTAAAACAGACTCCGGCATCAGGCGAATCGGAAGTTTCGAGATATACCCTGTTTAAAACAGAAAGCAATCAGACTGAAATGAGGCAGAATAATTCATTTCTTCATGACAATGTGGATTAAAGATTTACACCTGCCATGAACCTGACTGATAAAATAAACCAGGAGATAAAAAACGCCATGCTGGCGCGCGAAAAGGATAAGCTGGAAGCGCTGCGTGCCGTAAAAGCTGCACTAATGCTGGCAAAAACCAGCGAAGGCGGAGGAGAAGTAACTGCTGATGACGAAATAAAGATTCTTCAGAAACTGGTAAAACAACGCCGCGAAACCGCTGAAATTTACAAACAGCAGCAGCGCAACGATCTGGCTGACGCCGAACTGTTTCAGGCGGGTATCATTGAAACTTTTCTGCCGGAGCAACTGGACCGCGACGCAATTATTCCGTTCATCCGTGAAATTATCAGCAGCAGCGGTGCTTCAGGAATTAAGGATATGGGGAAGGTAATGGCTGCCGCATCGCAACAACTGGCAGGCAAAGCCGACAACAAAACCATAGCCGGAATTGTAAAAGAACTACTAAATCCCTGATATAAATTCTATGTATGACTCGTGAAAGGCTGCCCGGTTGGCGGCCTTTCGTTTTTTACGGATGTCACGGCCATAACATCCATACAATCGGCGCACAAAAACTTCCGGATAAAAAAAGCCGCCCCGGGGGACGGCTCATTTCAAGAATTCTGTAACGGCTACGCACCAAGCATAAAGCGTTTGAATGCAGTAACGGTAAGATCTTTGTCGATCTTGCGGAGATACTCGCCTACCGAGAGTTTATTATCCCGAACAAATTCCTGGTTCAGCAGAGTGCTTTCCTTATAGAATTTATTCAGTTTGCCGATTGCAATCTTCTCAAGCATATCTTCAGGTTTTCCCTCCTGACGAGCCTGCTCTTTTCCAATTTCAATCTCGCGTGCGATGGTTTCCGGTGAAACATCATCCTTATCGATGGCAACGGGAGCCATGGCAGCAATCTGCATGGCAACTTCGTGTCCGGCCTGATCAACACCATCAACTGCTTTGGTCAGCCCGAGAATGGTGGCGAGGCGATTTCCGGGGTGATTGTAAGCAAAAACGCGGGCAGCGCGGATTGACTCAAAATGAGCAAGATCCATTTTTTCGCCGGTTTTACCAACCATCTCGGTTATGTTCTCTTCCACGGTACGGCCATTAATATCAAGAGCTTTAAACTCCTCGATGTTTGCCGGCATTTTTTCAATGGCTTTCGCAATCAGAAGATTTGAGAAATCGATGAATTCCTGATTCTTAGCCACAAAATCCGTTTCGCAGTTAAGCATAAAAATAGCTGCATAATCTTTGGCTTCGTTGGTTTTTGCAATAACAATCCCTTCGTTGGCATCCTTATCGGCGCGTTTAGCAGCAAGTTTTGCACCTTTTTTACGCAGATAATCGATTGCTTTTTCAAAATCGCCATCATTCTCCTGAAGAGCCTTTTTGCAGTCCATCATCCCCGCACCGGTCATCTGGCGCAGTTTATTAACATCAGCAGCAGTTATATTTACCATAAATCAATTAGTTTTTCGTGTTATTAATTATTTGCGCGGTCCGGGCCTTTTTCCCAGCGGTTTGCGTCCGCCCGGTTTTCCTCTGCGTCCTTCTTCACCGGAATCTTCACCTGCGACGCCTTTTGAACGAGTGCGCTCAGCACCGCCAATTAAATCGTCGTCTTCGTTATCCAGATCGTCAAAACCACGATCCAGAGCGCCCTGACCAAGATCATCCCTGTCATCATCGCGTTTATCACGATCAATCTTTCTCTCCATCAATCCTTCTTCGATGGCCTGAACCATTTTTCCAACAATCAGGCTGATTGATTTCGATGCGTCGTCATTGGCCGGAATCGGGAAGTCAACCAGATTGGGATCTGAGTTGGTATCAACGATGGCAAAGGTGGGGATATTCAGTTTGCGGGCCTCTGCAATTGCAATGTGCTCTTTTACGATATCTACCACAAACAGTGCAGCCGGCAGGCGTCCCAGGTCGGCGATTGAACCAAGGTTCTTCTCAAGTTTGGCACGCTCACGGGCAATCTGAAGGCGCTCACGCTTTGAAATATTCTCGTAGCTGGGGCTGCTCATCAGCTTGTCGATTGACGACATTTTGCGGACAGCCTTGCGGATGGTGGCAAAATTGGTAAGCATTCCGCCGGGCCAGCGCTCAGTAACATAGGGCATTCCAACAGCCTTAACCTGTTCGGCAACGATATCCTTTGCCTGCTTTTTGGTAGCAACGAAAAGAACCCTCTTGCCCGACTTGGTAATCTGCTTCATGGCAGCGGCTGCCTCGTCGATCTTGGCGATGGTTTTATAAAGGTCAATAATATGAATGCCGTTGCGCTCCATAAAAATATAGGGAGCCATGTTCGGGTTCCATTTGCGTTTCAGATGGCCGAAATGTGAACCGGCATCCAGTAATTCTTCAAAAGTTGTTCTTGCCATTTAATTTTTTGTTTTTTGTTTACATTCTGTGAAAATCAATCACCGGGTAGCTCCAATTCAGGCAACTGCTGAAATTTCGGTAGGTCCCGGCAATTTAGATACTAAACACCTTTCAGGATTATCGTTTGCTGAACTGGAATTTCCTGCGGGCACCTGGCTGGCCGGGTTTCTTCCTTTCAACCATTCTCGGGTCTCTGCGCAGCAACCCTTTTGCTTTCAAAACAGGACGTCTTTCAGGATCCTGTTCGCACAACGCTTTTGAAATGGCAAGACGGAGCGCTTCGGCCTGGCCGGTAATTCCGCCACCATCAAGATTGGCTTTTATATCAAACTTACCAACAGTATCCGAGAGTTCAAACGGCTGGGTTACCATGTACTGAAGAGTACCGGTGGGGAAATAATCCTTATAATCCCTACCATTTACGGTAATGGAACCGCTTCCGTCAGACATATAGATACGGGCTACGGCAGTTTTGCGCCTGCCAAGTGTGTTGATTACTTCCATTGCTATTTGATTGAATTAAGGTTAATCAATTGTGGCTGCTGTGCCTGATGCGGATGCTCAGAACCGGCATACACTTTTAGGTTACGGTACAAAGCGTTTCCAAGCTTGTTGCCGGGAAGCATGCCTTTTACTGCCTTCTCAATAACCCGCTCTGGATGCTTCTGCAAAAGCTCGCGGGGAGTGGCAAAACGCTGTCCGCCCGGATATCCGGTATAACGAACATAAACCTTATCAGTTAACTTTTTACCCGTGAGCCTGATCTTTTCGGCATTGATTACAATAACATAATCGCCGCAATCCATATGGGGAGAGAAATTGGTTTTGTATTTTCCCCTCAACAGATTGGCAACTTTGCTAGCAAGACGGCCAAGAACCTGATCCTCAGCATCAACCAACACCCAATTCTTCTGAATATTAGAAGGTGTGGCCGACAAAGTTTTATAACTTAATGTGTCCATTTTTTAATGAATAAATGATGAAAAATTATCACTTAAGCCGTACCC
>LUZO01000033.1 GCA_001603685.1 Bacteroidales bacterium Bact_23 | reverse complement strand
TATAAGAGACAGAGGTAACTGAATACCGGAATTAATTTTGATTTTTCTCTGACAAACCGAGCTCCTTATGCTTTTTCTCGATCCGCGAAAGTTTTCGGTCAATCAGAAACAGGTAGGTTCCAAGTCCGGCAAAGACTATTGCCATAACCATGATTACCACAAAAAGCTTATCGTTGCTTATCATAATTTTAGTTGTATTTGGTTAAATCCTGAGTAAGTTTCCGTTTACGGACATGGAGCTGCAGCAGCCAGAATGCAATGATTATCCAGCCGATGGCTGCGGGGTAGAATACCCAGCGCATGGTCAGATCCAATCCTTCCATGGTTGAGGAATTACCTCCCTTTCCGGGATGTAGGCTGCTGTCGGCAAGTCTGGGAAGAACTCCCAGAAATATGACAAGCAGCATAAAGGCGAAAATATTATAAACCGCCGATATCCTGGCCCGCATAGCCACCTCATCGATTGATCCTCTGAGAACGGCATAGGCCAGATAAGCCATCATGCTGACTGCGGCGCCGTTCAACTGAGGATCGTTTGTCCAGAAATCGCCCCAGGTAAATTTCGCCCAGATCATTCCGGTAACAAGCCCCATAATGCCAAAGAATATTCCGGTATAAACAGCGCCCGACGCCATAAGGTCGTTCTTCATCTTAAATCCGGTAAGGTAAAGAATGCTGTAAACCAGCGATGTACCCAGCATAATGAACATGGCAAACCACATGGGAACATGATAAAAAAGGTTCCGGATGGTTTGATGAATCACCGGCAATGCGGGCACTTTAATAAGTAATCCGGCTATTACTGAGTAAAGCACAAGTAACAGTCCGAGTAATTTCCACCAGTTTTTTCTGATCATAAATTTCGTTTTTTTAATCCCTCCACAAGTAGGGGAAAAGAATAACTGCCAGCAATATAACAACCACATCAATAAGAATGATTGCCGATAGCAGCGTTAAAATTTCAGATATGCCGACCGGGCCCCCGAGTGATTTCTGTGAAGCTTTAACAAGCAACAGCAAAAGCGGCAGCACAACCGGAAATCCCAGGATAGCCATCAGAGCTGCGTTGTTCCCTGTGCGGGAGGCTATGGCAGAAACCATGGTAAGCGCCGATGCAAGCCCGATGCTTCCAAACAAAAATGCCGGCACAAACAGCGCGGCATACAGCCCCGGATAGCCCATAAAAACAGTAAACAGACCCAGGCTCAGGCTGCCCAGCATAACCATAAGCAGCGAGTTGTAAATCATTTTGGAAACTACCACCGAAAACGGAGAAGCAATCATATAATAATATAACCGCCGGGAAGAGCTCTCCTGAACAAAACTTTTTGAAACCGCATTGAATGCCGCAAAAAGAAGAATAATCCAGAACAGAGCAATCCAGGTTTTTTCGTCAATGATTCTTCCAAAGCAAAGCTGAACCACAAATATGGTTGAAAAGACATAAAGCAATATGCCGTTTATGGCATACCGCTGCCGTATTTCCAGCATAAAGTCCTTATATATCAGCTCAGCAGTCTCTCTCAATGGTCCTATTTCAGGTTAGAACTGTCAAGAATAATGGTCTGGCTCCTGTTGGGCCCCACGGATATGACGGAAACGGGCAGTTCAAGTTTTTCGCCAAGTGCAGTGGTAAAGCTCCTGAGGTTTTCGGGCAACTCTTCCCAGCTTGTGCAGCCTGTTACCGGAGTATGCCATCCGGGAAAATGCTCAAGTACAGGTTCTATCTCCTGATTCAGCGTATCATAACCCGGAAAATCCAGAATTTCCTGACCTATTTTATAACCAACACCGATTGAAAATGTTTCGAAACCATCAAGAACATCCACTTTCATCATCACCAGATCGGTAACGCCGTTGAGCATGACCGAATATTTCAAAGCAGGCAGGTCGAGCCATCCGCATCTTCTGGGCCGTCCGGTGGTTGATCCGAATTCGTGACCGAGTTTTCTCAGCCTATCGCCGGTTTCATCAAACAGTTCAGTCGGGAAAGGGCCACCGCCAACGCGGGTACAATACGCCTTGAACACACCAAAAACCCTCCCGACATTGTGGGGCGATATGCCGAGTCCCGAGCAAACGCCGGCACTGATGGTACTGGAGGAGGTTACATAGGGATAGGTACCGAAATCCACATCCAGCAAAGTACCCTGAGCGCCTTCAGCCAGTATCTTTTTGCCTTCGCGCATGCTCTTATTTATGAATATCTCACTGTCAATCAGTTTGATATCTGAAATATACTCAATGCTCTCGAACCAATGCCGTTCGTACTCCTCAAGGGGCATGTTTTCGATCATGAGCATGGAAGGATCTGGATTGAACGATTCGATGATCCGCATGTGCTGTTTTTTCAGCGCTTCATACTTATCGCGGAATCCGGGGTATTGGGTATCCCCTATCCTCAGGCCGTGCCTTCCAGTTTTATCGGTATAGGTCGGCCCAATCCCCTTCAGGGTTGAGCCGATTTTTGATTTCCCTTTGGAAGCCTCTTCCACGATGTCAATCAGCCGGTGGGTGGGCAAAATAAGATGCGCCCTTTTGGAAATCAGCAGATTAAGCTCGGGTTTGGCGCCGCGTTCGCGCAATTTCTGCAACTCTCTGGCAAAGATATACGCATCGATTACCACTCCGTTGCCAATTACATTGATTTTTCCGGGATGAAAAATTCCGCTGGGAATGGTGTGCAGCACATGTTTCATGCCGTTGAATTCAAGGGTATGGCCCGCATTCGGACCGCCCTGAAAGCGGGCAATAATATCATAGGAAGGGGTAAGCACATCGGTAATCTTACCTTTACCTTCATCTCCCCACTGGAGGCCAAGAAGCACATCTATCTTCATGTAAGCTGCAGATTATTGTAACAAATTCACTGTAAAGAATATGGGTTTGAACTTTGCTGTTCCGAAAGGCGCCATTCCTTTTGGAATATGGCTGTGCAATGATACTAAAACATTATTGAAATAGGAAATCAACCCGCAACAAAATAACCGGGCATGAACACCACCGGATAAAACCGGCTAACAAAACAGCAAAAACATTAATTCTTTTCAGCCTCACTTAGTGTAACATCTTTACTATCAGCCGGTTTTAAATAACCGTAAAAAGTAAGGGAGTGGCTTGTGATGGTTACTCCAAGCAAATGCTCAATTGAATTTTTAATCTGCTGAATCCGTGGATCACAAAACTCAAGTACCGACCCGTCTTCCAGATTTATGAAGTGATCGTGTTGCTTAAACTTAAACGACCGCTCAAATTGCGAACAATTATTCTTAAACTGGTGCTTTGTTACCAGATTGCAATTGAGAAGCAACTCGATGGTATTGTACAAAGTAGCACGGCTAACCCTGTACTTGTTGTTTTTCATCTGAATATACAGGGTTTCGATATCGAAATGCCCTTCAGTTGAATATATTTCCTTCAAAATTGTGAAACGCTCGGGGGTCTTGCGATGACCATTGCTCTCAAGATAATCGGTAAATATTTTTTTTACCGTATCGAAACTAAAGTGATCATTGTCTCTCATAGGATGTTACCTTAAGGATAATCAACAAGTTAAGTTACTTTAGATGAGATATATAACTCAACCAGATCATCTTTTTTTATGCCGGATAAAGATATAAAAAAAGTTATTACTATTT
>LUZO01000032.1 GCA_001603685.1 Bacteroidales bacterium Bact_23 | reverse complement strand
CTCATCAGGTGTGAGAAATGCCATATTTTGCTGCCCTTCCCTATGATGCAACCTTCGTCAATCACAGCGGTTTCGTGGGCGAAATATTCTTTTTCCATTTTATTTTGTATTAATTCTTTTAAAACCAAAAAGTAAAGTTACGCAATTAATCGGCTCCTCCGGCCATGAACGCGGTGCCGGTGCAAAACCTTAGCGATTTACAAATTCAAGCACCGAGGAGGTTATGTAGTTCAGCTGTTCTTCGTCCAGTTCGGTGTGCATTGGCAGCGAAATAACCGTTTTGCAGAGATGTTCCGATACCGGGAAATCGCCCTCTTTGTATCTCGGATCCTGATAGGCTTTCTGAAAATGAAGCGGAACCGGATAGTAAATCATGGCAGGAATCTCTTTCTGGGCGAGGTATTCCTGCAATGCGCCCCTGTCGATGCCGCTGGTAACCAGGGTGTACTGATGGAACACATGGGTTGAGCGGCCGAACCTTACCGGTGTTTTCAGTTTCGGATTGTTGGCAAAAGCTTTGTCGTAGAATTCGGCGGCACGGTTTCGGGCAGCAGCATATTCATCGAGGCGGGCAAGCTTTATCTTCAGCACGGCGGCCTGAATGCTGTCGAGGCGGCTGTTAACGCCCACATCATCATGGTAGTACCTCACCGTCATCCCGTGATTCACCACCGATCTCATCTTTTTTGCCAGATCGTCGTCGTTGGTAAAGATGGCGCCGCCATCGCCGTAGCAGCCCAGGTTTTTGCTGGGGAAGAAGGAGGTGCAGCCGATGTGGCCAATGGTTCCCGCCTTTTTGCGGCTTCCATCGCCGAAGATATAGTCGGCGCCGATTGCCTGGCAGGCATCTTCAATCACATAAAGGTTAAATTCCCGGGCAATCTGCAGAATGGCATCCATATCGGCGCACTGGCCGAAGAGGTGAACCGGCACAATCGCCTTTGTTTTCGGGGTAATGGTACGGCGGATGGCATCGGGATCGATGTTGAAGGTATCCGGGTCAACATCCACCACCACGGGAGTCAGCCCCAGCAGGGCAATCACCTCAACCGTGGCGATAAAGGTAAAATTGGCGGTAATCACCTCATCGCCGGGCTTCAGCCCGAGCGCCATCATGGCCACCTGAAGGGCGTCGGTGCCGTTTCCGCAGGGGATTACATGCCTTACACCAAGATATTGCTCCAGATCGGCCTGAAACGCTTTTACCGAAGGGCCGTTGATAAATGCTGTGGATTCAATTACTTCGCTGATGGCTTTATCTATTTCAGGCTTAATTTTCTCGTATTGACGCTTCAGGTCAACCATCGCAATTTTATTCATCGAAAAGAGTTTTTGTTTCTGTTCATTTCCGGATCTCTCAAATTCAAAATCCGTCATTTTTTGCAAAAATACAACATCTGGTATGCAATCTGTAAAATCAGCTGACAGACGGCATAGTTTTTTTTACCGGTTATCTAATCCATTCCATCGGATTATGATGTTTTCAGCTCAGTCAATTTCATATCTTTGCAGCACCATTCTGATGAATAGTGGCATTGCCGCGATTCATACGGATTACCAACCATATCCGCGAATTAAACGACAAGAATCCGAAATGAAATACACTTTAACCCTGCTTCTGGCTTTTATGCTGGCCATGCCCGGCCTCTTTGCCCAAAAAACGATCAGCGATTCGGCCATTGCCACCCACCTGATTCACGGTAACCTGGGACTTCAACTGCCGGGGCGCGATCTTGCCACCCGTTTCGGAGGTTTTGCCATGGTTGGGCCGGGTTATATGTATAAAACCAAATCGAACTGGATAATCGGAGCGGAAACAGGGTTCATTTTCGGCAACGATATCCGGAACAGCGATAACATCCTGAAAAGCATTGCCACTTCCGACGGAAACATCATCGATATGAGCGGCTCCTACGCCGATTTCCACTACTACATGCGCGGATTCACCGCCATGGCAAGGGTGGGAAAGGTAATTCCCGTGGCAGGGCCGAATCCCAACTCAGGCATACTGGTAACCCTTGGCGGCGGTTATCTGCAGCATAAAGTTCTGATTGACCACCGCGACCAGACCGCTCCCCAGATCAGCGGCGATTATGTGAAGGGTTATGATGAACTAAAGAACGGACTGCTTACAAACATCTTTCTGGGTTACCTTTATCTTGGCAACAACAATAAGGTCAATTTCTTTGCCGGATTTGACTTTTCGCTCGCTGCCACCAGCCATGTAAGGCCATACAGTTTTGCCGAAAAAAAGTACTATGAAGGCACTTTTATTGATACCTTTGCAGGGTTCAGAGCCGGCTGGTTTATCCCTGTTTACAAAAGAGCGCCCAAAGAGTTCTATTACTATTAAAACAGGGCCGGTGCCGATGAAAACATTAACCAATATACCGGATTATGAGGTTTCTCTACAGCACAGCAATTGAACTTTATTACCTTTTCCTCCGGTTTGCCGGCTTGTTCAGTCCAAAGGCCAGATCGTGGCATTACGGGCGGAAGAGTCTGTTCGATAAGCTTGAAGATGTTTTTGAAACGCACTATTCAGGTAAAAATCCTGCTCCTGTCATCTGGTTTCACTGCGCCTCGCTCGGCGAATTTGAGCAGGGAAAACCTGTGATAGAAGCCGT
This sequence comes from Bacteroidales bacterium Bact_23, assembly GCA_001603685.1. Classification (GTDB taxonomy): domain Bacteria; phylum Bacteroidota; class Bacteroidia; order Bacteroidales; family Lentimicrobiaceae; genus Lentimicrobium. The sequence continues at coordinate 11,379 of LUZO01000032.1, read as the reverse complement.
TAAAAAAGAGTTCCCCGCCTACCATATCCTGCTTACCTTCTTCTCACCTTCGGGTTACAACCATCACCAGAAATACGAATTTGCCGACCATATTTTCTATCTTCCGATTGATACCCGGCGAAATGCCCGCCGTTTTGTGAACATCATCCGGCCTTCGGTTGCCATTTTTGTAAAATATGAGTTCTGGTTCAACTACCTGAATGAGCTTTTCAAACGGGAGATTCCGGTTTTCACCATTTCGGCCATTTTCAGGCCAAACCAGCACTTCTTCAAGTGGTATGGCGGCTGGTTCCGTACCCACCTCAGAAAAATCAACACCATATTTGTTCAGGACGAGGAATCGGCCGATCTGCTCAGTATGATTGATGTGGACAACATCATCATCAGCGGCGACACCCGTTTCGACAGGGTTGCCTCCATAAAGGAACAACAGAAACCTTTCCCGCTGATCGACAGGTTTGTGGAAGACAGACAGGTGATTGTGGCCGGAAGCACCTGGCCGCCCGACGAGGAGCTGTTGCTGGAGTTCGGAAAAACAAGCGGCGACCACATCAGATTCATCATTGCTCCGCACGAAACCGGACGACAGAGAATCAGCGAGTTGCTCCAGAAATGCGGCGACAAGGCAGTTCTGTACAGCATGGCCCAGGCTGATGAACTGAACGATAAAAAATACCTGATCATCGATTCAATCGGCATTCTCTCACAACTCTACCGTTTTGCCACCATCGCCTATATCGGCGGAGGGTTCGGAGCCGGTATCCACAACATTCTGGAAGCTGCGGCATACGGAAATCCGGTGTTTTTCGGACCCAACTACCACCGTTTCAGAGAAGCCCGCGAAATGGTAGCCGACGGAACGGCATTTCCCGTTAGCCTGGCCATGGAATTCCGTGAAAAGGCAACGGAGCTGCTATCGGACAAGGAAGCACTCGAAACCACTTCGCACAGGGCCGGAGCCTATGTCAATAATAAAAAGGGAGCAACCCTTACCATTATGGAAGAGTTGCGGAAACACCTTTCGGGCAGGAGTTAATCGGTAAAATATCCTTCGCGCGGCAGCAGCTTCTTCAGGTTGGCTATGCCATAAACCACCACGGCGGTAACGGTTGCTGCATGTTCCTGATATTCGGGAATGCTTTTGTTGTAGGTATCCCTTTCGGTGTGCCAGATCTCGCGGTAGTTGAAGTTATAGCCCTTCACATCTTCCTGTCCGAAGCCCATAACCGGAACTCCTTCAACGGCAAACGGGCCGCTGTCGGTACTCCACGCTTTTTTGGGGCGGGGAAACGGCTCGCGTTTTTTCATCTCGAAGGGGAAATCGGGATTGATGCCATTGAGCGGCGCGCACACCTTCTCCATATCATCCCACATGGCTTCCGAAACGCTGATGCTTACCGGAGGCAGCGGGCCGCCGTCGCGGTTGAACATATTGGAGATACGCGGCAGTTTTTCCTTGTTTCGGTCAACCCAGCTTTGTGATCCAAGCAGGCCGAACTCCTCCCCTGCCCACAGGCAGACAAGAATGGTGCGCAGCGGCTTGCCGCCGGCTTTCATAATCAGGCGGGCGGCTTCCATCGACGGGGTTGCGCCGGAACCGTTGTCAACCCCGCCGGTTGCAACATCGAATGAGTCGAGATGGCCGCCCATAATTACATATTCGTTGGGATATCTGGTGCCCGGAATAATGCCGATGACATTGTGGAACTTTACCGGCCCCGGTTTGAAATGGTTGCGGATGTCAAACTCAAGGATTACATTCCTGCGCTCCTCAACCATCTGCTTAATAATCTCATACTGATGCTCATCCAGTTTTATATCGGGTACTTCCGGCAGGTTGTCGAATGTCAGGTTGTTGATGTTTTTGCGGTCGTAAAGGGCGGTAAGCGGCACCGGAGCCGACTGGATGATGCCCAGAATTCCCGCTTCGCACATTTCGCGGTAGAAAAGAGCCGGCTCATCCTTCACCTCGGGCAGCGGTTTTTTAACTGTCGCCGTATCGTTCTCCCGCTGAATCTCCCTGATTTGCTTTCTGATTTCCACATTCTCCATGATGATGCTGTCGCGATGGGCATCCGCCGCAGCCGAGATGTCAATCGGCCAGCCGCTGCTTTTTCCGGTGATGAGCACCCAGGCTCCCTTCAGGGCGCCTTTCATGCGGTTGAACTCTTCGCGCGTTTTGGGCTCGGGAAGGACATGGCCCGACTGTACGCCTTTGGTGCCCGAAGTATACGAAGGGGTCACAAAATGCAGCTCCATGGACTGCTCACCCAGCATTCGTCCGAACCAGGGCCCGCGGTTGAAACCAACCGGAACACTGCCAACTTCGTCCATCTCCACCTTCATCCCCCACTCTCTGAACTTCGAAGCTGCCCATTCGGCGGCATTGGTATAGGCATCAGACCCCACCGGCCGGCCACCGAAACGGTTGCACAGAATATCGAGGTGATGCATGGTCTGGTTGTTGGTGGTTCCTTCGGCAATAATCCGCTCGATTACCGGATCGCGCTGTGCCTGTACGCCGGCGGTAAGAAGCAGGGTGAACAAAGGCAGCAGAAAGAGCGTGTTTCTTTTCATGGGATATGTTTTAAAGTTCTGTTTGTCTGAAGGGTAATGGTCAAACCTTTAAGGGGTTATCAGCAAGCGCTCCGATTCGGCGGGATTGTCGATTTCGAACTTCACAATGGCCAGTTCAGGCCCGTTATGCGCCGCCGAAAACGACCAGGTCTTCCCGAATTGCTGTTTCCATTGCCCTGAAATTGAAGCCGATTCGTGAATGTGACCGTGAAGGGTAATGTACGGCTGTTTCTCATCAATAAACCGGCGGATGGCTTTGCTGCCGGCAAACTGCTCAAAGCGGATGTCGCTGTCGATCCCCCTGCCGGGAGCAATCCTGTCGAGATCGCTGCCATACGGCGGAGAGTGAAGCAGGAAGATGGGCTTGAAGGCTGAAACATCGCCTGCAAGCCGGGCCAGGTCGTCTTCTATGGTACTGTTCTGAATGTCATAATCCGCTTCAACGGTACGGTAACCGCCATCGGGAGGGATACAACCCGGATTGGTCTCGCGCGACACATCGTATTTCTCCCAGTCTTTGATCAGAAAAGGAGTCGGCGGAACAAACGGGTAGCCATAAATCATGTAGGGCCCGAACTTGAACTTAGCGCAGTTCAGATACTTCCACAGCTCCTTTTCCGCACCTTCGGCAAACGCCGGTTCATCAATCCGGTGATCGTCATTTCCCATGATGACAAAGACCTCGGGGTAGTTGCAATCCAGCACCTGCCGGACATTTTTGAAGCCCGGAATGATGAAATCCCGCGCAAAATCACGGATTACGGCATTTCCCTGCCGCTCTGACCGGTGAACATGCGGAAGCAGATCGCCGCCAAGAAATACGAATGAGGGTTTATTTCTGATGATCTCTCTGAAAAGCAGCTCATACTTCTGAACATTTCCGTGGAGATCGCTTACAAAATAGCATGTGGTCATAGCTGAAAATGTTTAAAACCGTGAAATATTGGCGGAAAACCAACTTCAAATATACAAATATCATAAATACCGCCTGTGCAGATGACGGTCAATAAAAAAAGAAATCGGTTCCGCGGCGAATTAACCGTGCCGTCTGTTCGGCTAAAGTGGCAAAATCTTATCTTTGCGGATAATTACCGACTAAAACTCCTGAAAATGTCAGAAACTGAAAAGAGACCCGTTATTGGGATTACCCAGGGCGACATCAACAGCATAGGATACGAGATTATCATCAAGTCATTATCCGACAGCCGCATATTCGAATTGTTTACCCCCATCGTTTACGGCTCATCAAAGGTTGCTTCATACCATCGCAAGATGTTAAATGTAAGCGACTTTAATTTTAACCTGGTCAAGAAGGCCGATATAGCGAATCCCAAACGCGCCAACATCATCAACATCCACGAGCATGAGGTAAAGATTGAGATGGGCAAATCGACCCAGATAGCCGGCGAGCTTGCCCTGCTTTCGCTCGAAAATGCCACCGACGACCTGGCAAAAGGGCTGATTGATGTGCTGGTAACGGCGCCCATCAACAAGCAGAATATCCAGTCGAAAAAGTTCCATTTTCCGGGCCACACCGAGTATCTGGCAAATAAATTCGGAGCGAAGGATCATCTGATGCTGATGGTAAGCAATAAGGTAAGGATAGGAATGGTCACCGGCCATATTCCCCTGAGTGAGGTGAGCCGTCAGGTAACAGAGGAACTGCTACTCAGAAAAATCAGGATTATGCATCAGTCGCTGATTCAGGATTTTGCCATCAGCAGCCCGAGGATTGCACTGCTTGGCATCAATCCGCATGCCGGCGATAACGGTTTGCTGGGCCCCGAAGAGAATGAAGTGATCAGGCCTGCAATTGAAAAGGCGCAGAATGCCGGCATGCTGGTTTTCGGCCCGTTCCCCGCCGATGGGCTGTTCGGTTCATCCAACTACACGCAATTCGACGGCATCCTGGCCATGTACCACGATCAGGGAATGCTGCCTTTCAAGACCCTGGCTTTCGATACCGGAGTGAACTACACCGCCGGCCTTCCGATTGTCCGCACCTCTCCGGCACACGGAACAGCCTACGAAATTTCGGGCAAGGATATGGCATCACCCGACTCGTTCAGGGCAGCCCTCTATCTGGCTTGCGACATCTACAACAACCGGCTGCAATATGCCGAAATGACTGCCAAACCACTGCAAATCAGTAAACAGGAGATCGAAAAATAACTTTCAGGGAAGCCATTTATGGAAAAACCCGAATACCTTTTCAGCGAAATTGCCGGACTGACGGGCGGAAAAATCACCGGAAACGGTAGCGACGGACTGATTAAGGAGCTTCTGACCGACAGCCGCAAACTTTCAAGCCCTTCGGATACCGCATTCTTTGCCCTGGCAACCGGAAGCAACGACGGGCACCGCTACATCAAAGACCTCTACGAAAAAGGTATCCGGTTTTTTGTCGTTTCATCCATCCCTGAAGGCGATTTTTCAGGAGCATCCTTTCTAACCGTAAAAAGCCCTCTGCTGGCGCTTCAGCAGCTTGCCGCCCATCACCGCGCAGGCTTCTCCATTCCGGTCATCGGCATTACCGGAAGCAACGGAAAAACCATTGTAAAGGAGTGGCTCTGGCAACTGATGTCGCGCGAAAAGGTGATTGTTCGCAGCCCGAAGAGCTATAACTCGCAAATCGGAGTGCCGCTCTCCGTGTGGCAGATGAACCGCTGGCATACCCTGGCCATTTTTGAAGCCGGAATTTCGGAACCGGGTGAGATGGAGCGGCTCGAGCCCATCATAAAGCCCGATATCGGCATATTTACCAACATCGGCCATGCCCACGACCGCTTCTTTGAATCATCGCAACAGAAAATTGAGGAGAAACTGAAGCTGTTCAGGGAGTGCCGTTCTCTGGTTTTCTGCAGCGACCATGCCGAAATCAGAGAGGAATTAAAAAGAAACAAGGAGATTACGGCAGAAATCCTCGACTGGGGCAAAAACGAACAGGCCCGGCTCAGAATTCTGCAAACCGAAACCGGCAAGACCTCAACCACGATACGGGCAACTTTCGAGAACCGGAAAATGGAGATTACCATTCCCTTTACCGATCACGCTTCGTTCGAAAACGCCATGCATTGCTGGGCTGTCATGCTGATGATGGGTTACGGCCCCGATGTTACCGCCAGCCGGATGGCCAGGCTGCAGCCCGTAGCCATGCGCCTCGAAATGAAAGAGGGCATCAACGGCTGCTCGGTAATTAACGACACATACAGTTCCGACCCCGAAAGCCTCTCCATTGCACTCGACTTTCTGGTATGGCAGAACCAGCACGAACAGCGGACCGTTATCCTCAGCGATATGCTTCAGGCGGCAGGCAACGAAGAGGAGTTGTACCGCCAGATCGCTTCCATGCTGCTCAGCAAGGGCATCACCCGGTTTATCGGCATTGGCCCGGCATTATCGGCTTACCGCCACCTTTTCAAAATGCCGGCACGCTTCTATCCGTCCACCGCCAATTTCATCGATTCCTTCTCGGCTTCTGCATTCCGCAATGAGAGCATTTTGCTGAAAGGAGCCAGATTTTTTGGCTTCGAAAGAATCAACGACCTGCTGCAGCAACGCTCCCACGAAACCGTGCTGGAGATAAACCTGAATGCACTGGTGCACAACCTGAACCATTACCGCTCGAAACTGAACCAGGGCACTAAGCTGATGGCCATGGTCAAAGCCTTCTCGTACGGAAGCGGCAGTTTCGAGATTGCCAACATCCTCGAATGGCACCGCGCCGATTATCTGGCCGTGGCTTACGCCGATGAAGGGGTCGAACTAAGAAAGGCGGGAATCGGGCTGCCGGTTATGGTTATGAATCCCGAAGAAAACGGCATGGATGCGCTGCTAAGGTATAACCTTGAACCGGAAATATACAACTTCAGAAGCCTGGAAATGCTCGACCGGGCCGTTAAACGAAACCACGAAACGGCAGGAAACAAAATAAAAATCCACCTGAAGCTGGATACCGGCATGCACCGTCTGGGATTTGTCAGTGACGACATCGGCGAACTTGCCGACAGGCTCGGCAATATGGAACGGCTGCAGGTACAGTCGGTTTTCACCCACCTGGCCGGCAGCGACGACCCCGAAATGGATGCGTTTACCAACCGGCAGATTGAGTGTTTCACCCGGATGTCGGCAGAACTGAGCCTTCAACTGGGCTATCCGTTTATCCGACATGTCCTCAATTCGGCCGGCATCAGCCGCTTCCCCGAAGCACAGTTCGAAATGGTGCGCCTGGGTATCTCGCTTTACGGAATAGCTTCGAATCCAAAGGAACAAAAAACGCTGGAAACCGTAAGTAGCCTGAAAACCAGTATTTCACAGATTAAAACCGTGAAAAAGGGAGATACGGTCGGCTATAGCCGGAGCTGGACGGCTGAACGCGACTCTGTAATTGCCACCATTCCAATTGGTTATGCCGACGGACTGAGCCGCAGGCTGAGCAACGGACGGGGCAAGATGATGGTAAACGGACATATCGTTCCCGTTGCCGGCAACATCTGTATGGATATGACCATGCTCGACATTACCGGCATTCAGGCAAACGAAGGCGACGAAGTTATCGTATTCGGCCCGGAGATGCCGCTTGCCCAATTGGCTAAAGCCATGGATACTATTCCGTACGAAATTCTGACCGGAATTTCACAAAGGGTAAAACGGGTGTATTTTCAGGAATAATCAATGATATCTTATCTATGAAACGACTTTCTATTGTAATCCCGGCATATAATGAAGCAGCAACCATTCATCTGATTCTTGATAAGATCATTGCCACTGAACTTGATTTTGATATAGAAAAGGAGATTATCGTTGTGAACGATTGTTCCACCGACGGAACCGCCGAAGCGCTCAGAAACTATGCTGCAGCCCACCCCGGCGCCGGCCTGGTTTTGTTCGATCAGCCGGTTAATCAGGGGAAAGGAGCGGCGCTGCACAAGGGGATAGAACTGGCAACCGGCGATTTTGTGGTAATTCAGGATGCCGACCTTGAATACGACCCGGCCGATTACAATCTGCTGCTGAGACCCATGATGGATGAGGTGGCCGATGTTGTTTACGGCTCCCGTTTTATGGGAATGGGGCCGCACAGAATCCTTTTCTTCTGGCATTCCATCGGCAACAAGTTCCTCACTTTTATTTCCAATATGTTTACCAACCTGAACCTTACCGACATGGAGACATGCTACAAAATGTTCAGGGCTGAAATTATTAAAAAGGTTTTGCTGAAGGAGAATCGCTTCGGCTTTGAACCGGAGGTTACGGCACGCATTTCGAGGATACCCGGAATCAGGATTTACGAGGTGGGCATCTCCTATTATGGCCGAACCTATGAAGAGGGCAAGAAAATTACCGCAAAAGACGGATTCAGAGCCATTTACTGTATTCTGAAATACAACATCTTCGACCGGAAAGTTTTCAGGCCTTCTGCCGGATAAAAATTTGCAGTAGTCACTGATCCGCCGCGGCGGAACGAAATCCGAAAACAAATGAAAAATCTTCGTTTTTCACTGCTTGCCGCCATCGCACTGGCGGTTTCCATCACTGCGGTGCGGATAAGTTCACCGCCCAGACAGGCGCTCACCTGGGATGTTTTCGGATATTACCTCTACCTGCCTGCCACTTTCATCTATCATGATCCCGGCCTCAGCAATCCGCAATGGCTCGATGAGGTTATGGAGATCTATCACCCTTCGGCCACCTTTTACCAGCTTGTTGAGGGAAGCGATGGAAACAGAATCATAAAATATTCGTCGGGGCTGGCGCTTCTTTTTGCCCCTTTCTTCTTTCTCGCCCACTTTATTGCGCCGCTCACCGGTTATCCGGCCGACGGTTTTTCGCTTCCATACCAGTATATTTTAAGCGCCGGAGGCATTCTCTGGGCCATAGCGGGAATTTTTCTGCTGCGAATACTGCTGCTGAAGTTCTTCAGCGACAAGATTTCTGCCGCTGTTTTGCTGATAACCATCGCAGGAACAAACTACTTTCATCTGGCATCCCTCGACGGAACCCTGCTCACCCATAACTTCCTGTTCACGCTTTATGTTGCGCTTTTGCTGTTTACCATCCGCTGGCACGAAAAGCCTTCATGGGGCACTGCCCTGCTGATCGGACTAAGCTGCGGGCTGGCTACCCTGATCAGACCTTCAGAAGCGGTTTGTGTGATCATTCCGCTGCTCTGGAATACCGGCACAAAAGCCACCCGAACATTAAAAATCAGGCAGATACGCGGGAACATCAGCCATATTGCCATTGCCCTTGCAGGCGGAGCGTCTATGGTTGCCATTCAACTGATATACTGGAAGTTATACAGCGAGCATTGGCTTTTCTATTCCTACGATAATCCAGGCGAGGGTTTCAGGTTCTTCCCGCCCTATCTCACCAAATTTCTCTTCAGCTTCAGAAAGGGCTGGCTGATTTATACCCCGCTGATGATTTTTGCCCTGGCAGGCTTTTACCGTTTCCGGAAAGAGTTCAGGCCGCTGTTTCCAGCGGTACTGCTGTTTTTCGTTCTGTCGCTCTGGATTATTTCGGCATGGAGCTGCTGGTGGTATGCCGGCGGAAGTTTCAGCGCCAGAGCCATTGTACCGGTTTATGCCGTGCTTGCCCTGCCACTCGGTGCACTGCTCACCGGCCTGAAAAAGAGATGGCTGATTCCGGCAGGTGTCGTGATTTCGCTTTTGATGGTGCTGAATCTGTTCCAGTCGTGGCAGTTTCACAAGGGCATTATTGACAAGGAGCGGATGACCCGCCCCTACTATCTTGCCATATTCGGAAAAACTACCATTGACCGTGAGAAGCTGGAGCCGCTGCTGCTTGTTTTCAGGTCAACCAGCCTGGATGAAGCGCCCGCATCCCTCAGCAACTACAGGCAGGAGGTTTTATTTGATTACCGCATTGAAAACCAAACTGAAAATCCGACTGTACTGGATGGCAACAATCCCTTCTTTCAGGGACTGGACCGCCCCTACCGCGAACTGACCGGAAAGGATCATTTCTGGGTAAGGCTCAGGGCCGGAGTCCTGGCGCCGGAAGATTTTTCAGGGGAACCGCCAATGCTGGTGGCGGCATTCCATTACAAGGGAGAGGCTTACAAATATTCCTCAAACGGCCTGCAAAAAGCCGCTGACGATTCGCTGTTCCGCGTTGATTTCTGGTATCTTAGTCCGGAACCTAGGACCGGGGAAGACAACCTGAAAGTGTATCTCTGGAGCAGAGACACGGCACGGTTGGTTCCGCAATATCTCCGTATTGAGTTGTGGGAGCCGCTTAAAACGCCCTAATCCAGGAATTTTATCTTATTCATGGCGTAAAATACCATCTTCAGTAGCAACCATCCGTGCTTAAAGCGCGAAATATTGGTATCGCCGTAGGTGCGTGCCCGGTAGCGGATGGGAACTTCAATCAGTTTGAGGTTCAGTTTTGACGAGCCAAAAATCAGGTCGAAATCGCCAAACGGGTCGAAATTGCCAAAATAGGAACGGTTGGCTGCCAGTTTCCGGTAATTTTCGGCGGTCAGCACCTTGGTTCCGCAAAGGGTATCCTTGATTCTCTGTCCCAGCAGCCAGGAGAACATCACCGAGAAGAACTTATTCCCCATCATATTGAGGGTTCGCATGGCTTCGTCCTCCATTGGGTAAACCAGCCGCGTGCCGTTGATATACTCCCCTTTTCCGCTTGCAATGGCATCGTAGAATTTCGGCAGGTCTTCGGGCGGTACGGTAAGGTCGGCATCCAGAATCATCAGGATATCGCCTTTTGCGTGGTCGTAGCCCTTCCGCACTGCATCACCCTTCCCTTTTCCATCCTGAACCAGCCAGCTCAGGTCTCTTCTATCCTTGTACGCTTCAACCACCCGCTTGATTTCGGCAAGCGTTTCGTCGGTCGAATTGCCTTCTACAAAAATAATCTCGGTATGGCTTCCCATATCGGGCACCCTGCGCACCGCATCCTCAATGTTGCCCATTTCATTGCGGGCCGGAATAATCACGCTTACACTCATCGCTTTTGACGGATCGGGCAGATTAAGCGGCTGACGGGCAATGATAAACCCGGTGAGGCAGAACGAACTGAAAATGGGAAGATGGGCAATGTATTTGTTCAGGAACCATGATACCAGCGGGATATATACCGGAAAAAGGAATCTGCGCCCGGTTTTCACCACATCATAGCCTTCAAGGTGCAACAGGTTAACCAGATCGCCGCGGCCAAGCCAGTTCAGGCGGTGATGAGGCATTTTGAGCCCCAGCTTCTGCGCCAGCCAGAGAAACGGCTCCCATAAAAAGTTGTGATAACTGATCAGTATCCGGGTTCCGGGATGGATGATCTTCTTTATCTGACCGAAAGCCTTCTGAATATCCTCAAGATAGCCAAGGGTGTCGGAAATGATGACAAAATCGAACTTATCATCAACATAGATATCCTCGGCATCCATCACCTCGAAACGGAGGTGCGGATGGTTTTTCCGGGCAATGGAGATCATCTCCGGAGAGATGTCGATTCCAAGTCCTTCCGACGGTTCAAGGGCATTCAGCAGAAAGCCGGTTCCACAGCCAATTTCAGCAACCCTGGATCCCGGCGGAACGGAAAACCTGAAAAACCTGATCAAATTCTTGTAGTAATACTTGCTTCTTTTGATGTAGGAATCGCGCCTGGGCGCAATCTTATCCATTGCCGCAATTACCTTTTCCTTGTTTGCTGAGTAAACTCCCATTATCCGTTCAGTTAATTTATTTTTTTAAATATTTCAATCGAGTAGTTGTCGAACCAAACCTCCTTTTCACCGCCGTTCCAGCCGTAAACAATCACCGT
>LUZO01000031.1 GCA_001603685.1 Bacteroidales bacterium Bact_23 | reverse complement strand
GCACAGCAATGTCCAGGCCGTTTAATTATATAAAGTTCAGATCGCGGGTGATTAATGGAGGTAGTTTACTGCACCCTGAAACCATTGAAATTGATAATACTTTTGTCACATTACAAAAAAGAAAAAATTTATTTTCAAAAGTCAGCACCATCTCGATACCGATTCCAAATATTACAAATATCGCTTTGAGTTTTAATTCGGCAGGTGCTAATATCCTGATAGAATCGCATGCAAACCGGAAAATCCTTGGGAAAGGATTCTCGTCCTCCTCAGCCCTGACTATAGAAAGCCTATTGCGCGAATTTGCCCCGCAATGCCGGTAATTTGTGACATTTAATTGTTAAATTTGATGGCTGAAACCGACGGATAGCCAAATCCGCCGGTTACGGGTATTGTGCATCTGCCTGCATTTCAAATGCACCCGGCTCTGCTTCAGTTTGTTTTGCGAAATTGTCCATGAGTAACCAAAAGAAACACTCCACTGTTCTGATTGACGATCCCGTATTGATACAGCAGGTGATGCTGTACGATATTGCCGGTGCCAGAGATTACATTTATCTGGAGATATATCGTATTGGGAATGATTCGGTTGGAGCAAGGTTTATTGAGCTTTTAACAAGAAAGTGCCGTGAGGGCATTCGGGTCAGGCTACTGCTTGATTCGTGGGGAACCAGGTTGCCTGATTCTTTTTTTTCCCACTTCAGGGAGGCCGGCGGAGAGGTCAGATTCTTTAAGAAAATTAAATTCTTCATCGATTTCTTCACGAAAAACCACCGTAGAAATCATCGGAAGCTGTTGATTATAGACGACCATATCAGCTACATCGGCTCTGCCAACCTTACTGAATACTCTTTACAGTGGCGTGAGTCGATGATGAGAATAGAGGGGCCGGTGGCCGTGGCCTTTAGAAAAACCTTTTCTGAGAGTGCCAGACTGTACAGGAAATATATCTTCAACAAATTTGCCTATAAGCGCATTATTCATTACGAAAATTTTGAAATAGTCCAGGACCTTCCCTCCATTTACCGGCAGCAGTTGAAGAAGTATTATGAAACGCAATTCCGTAAGGCTCGTAAATCGGTTTATATTGAAACACCCTACTTTCTGCCCGGTTATAAGCTGAGGCGGGCCATGATGCAGGCGGCCAGGCGTGGCGTGGATATAAATGTAATCATTCCCCTGCACTCGGATGTAAGGGCAGTTGATCTGCTGAGGGGGAAATATATGGGATTTTACTACAACAACAAGATAAAGGTGAAGTTTTATACCGCCGGAAACCTGCACGCCAAATGTGCCCTTTTTGATGATGAGAATTTCGGAATCGGCTCATCAAATTTCGATTACCGCAGCTTCAGATATCAGCATGAGATTATGCTGTTTGGAACCGACCCGGTAATTGTTGATCAGGTAAAACAGCACATTGATGCAACGCTTGAGAGTTGTATTGACTTCGACCATGAATCGTGGCTCAGGCGTCCGGTTCTCGAGAAGGTTGTCGGCTGGATGCTGATTCCTTTCCGCCACCTGTTCTGAAAGCGGCCTGCCGGTTAATCAGGAATACACCGGCGAATATCAGCAAACCTGCAATGATTTTTGTTACTGTCAGTACCTCGTTAAACATAAAAATGCCGATTGCTGCGGCTACCAGTGGCTGCATATAGATGTAATATCCCGCCACTCCGGGGCTTAGGGCTTTCAGCGAGAAGGTGGTAAGCAGATAGGCCAGAAAGGTGGTCCCCACAACCACATAACTTATGGCAAACCAGGCTCCCGGTGAAAAAGCTTTCCAGTTTATGGCAGCGGCATCTTTTGCGCTGAACGGAATAACAATCAGAAAGCCATAAAGAAATACCCATTTCATCACCGTAACTGCATCGTATTTCATCATCATGGGCTTTATCAGAACCAGATAAAGGCTGTAGGCAGTGATATTGACAAAGATAAGGAGGTTTCCGAGCAGCATGTTATCGCCGGTCCCGGCTTTAGCTCCCTGAAGGATAAGAATTACTGCGCCAACTGCACCCGCAAGAATGCCCGTCATTTTTTGGGTAGTAATCCTTTCGCTCATAATCAGTGCCGAAAACAGCATAACCATCAGCGGGCTGCCCGCATGAATCAGTGAAGTGTCAACCGGACTGGTATAGCTCAGGCCTATGAAAAAGAAAATCTGGTTAACGGCAACTCCGAGCAGGCTGCAGATAAACAAACGCAGATGGTCGGATTTGTCGGTTTTTACAGGCTTCAGCAATGCCGAAACAAGCCAGAACAGCAGCATGGCCATCAGCCCTCTCACAAAAATAATCTGCATGGGCTGCATATAGTCGGGCATCAGCCCTTTGGCAATCCAGTAGTTGGCGCCAAAGAGCAGGCCGGAGGCAAACAGGGCGGCATGGGCTTTAAGCTGCGCAGAAGTCATACGGTTTTATTAATAAGGCTCCGGCAAAGGTCGAAAATAATTGAGCAATGTAGGAGCTGCCATGAGTTTTCTCCGGATTTTTCTTTGACCGTATCGTTCGACCTGTGTGATACCGGTTGAAAAAAAGCCGCAACCATGCGGCTGCGGCTCTTTCGTAAGGAAAAGTATATGTTGAGTTTAAGAGATAGCGATTTCCCTGGATATTTTAGCCTCTTTCTTAACAGGGATGTAGATTTTCAGAATTCCGTTCTGGTAATCGGCTTTGATGTTATCCGTATCGGCGGTTTTGGGGAGAATGAATCGTTTGTTGATTTCATACACTCCGAATTCGCGGCGCAGAAACTTGTCATCTCCTGCTTCATGCGGTTTTTCCGATGCTGAAACGCTGAGTACCTGCTGTTCAACATTGATGCTGAAATCTTCCTTCAGATACCCCGGTACAGCCAGTTCGATAACAAAGTCGTTGTCTTTTTCAAAAATATTGGCAGGTGGATTGCACTTTGCACAATTGCGTGCCTGATTTCCTGCAAACCTCTCGAAGCCTTCCCTCATGGCGGGATGATTATGAAAACGGATTAAAGTCATGATATGTTCCTCCTTGATTTGATTAAGAATTGTTTTTTTTCGAATTAGTCAATTTGTATGCCAGATGAAAAAGCGGAGTTTTTTTTCGGTTAATGCGTCAAAATGGCATTTTTATTCCCATCTGGATGTCAATGTGTCGCTATTTATAACCGGTTATGCTGTTATAATCTTCATTTTGCTTTAATTCTGGAATGAAAGAAAATATCATTTGCTCTTCTTTTATATGATTCAAGAGGTTAATTTTGCTTTTTCTATTTCAGTCTTATGCCCAGTCAACAACGCCGGATTCTGAAGCTGTTTGCCTTTCACAGGATAATAATTCCTGTGCTTATCGGACTTGGGGTTATTATATATATGATTTCGGGTGAACTTGAACGCGGCGATCTTGCTTCCATCAACTGGCAGCGCAATTCCATTTATTTCTTTTTTCTTGCTGTTCTGATGGTGGTAATCAGGGATATAGCCTATATGTACAGAATACGGCTTCTTACCGACAAGGCACTGAGCTGGCGGCAATCGTTTGAAGTTATTATGCTATGGGAGTTCTCGTCAAGTGTAACTCCTTCGGTGGTTGGAGGCGCCGCTTTTGCTGTTTTTATTCTTACAAAAGAGAAATTGGGTGCGGGGAGATCAACCGCTATTGTGGTGGTTACTGCAATGCTTGACGAGCTGTTTTATATCCTGATGGTGCCGCTTGTGTTCATGTTGGCCGGTTACGGACGGCTTTCGGTACACGGATATTCGTTTTCGCTTTTTGGTGCGGAAATGAGTATGATGACCATCTTTTACATCGGATATGCCTTTATTGTTATCCTCACTTTGTTCATTGCTTTCGGGATTTTTATAAATCCGGGCGGATTCAAATGGCTGCTGATGAAGATTACTTCATTTAAGCCATTCAGGAAGTTTAAAGAAAGTGCTGAACATACCGGAAATCAGGTTGTAACCACATCCGATGAACTTAAGGGCAAAAGCTTCGTATTCTGGCTCAGGGCATTTGGCGCAACCTTTTTTTCGTGGACTGCGCGTTTTTGGGTGGTGAATTTCCTGATAATGGCATTTACCGGCTATGTTAGTTTTACCGACAATATGCTGATATACGCCCGCCAGCTGATGATGTGGGTGGTGATGCTTATCAGTCCAACACCCGGCAGCAGTGGAGTTGCCGAATATATTTTTCCCGTATTTCTCCGCGGATTTATTGCCGGCCCTGTGGGCGACCTTACCGCACTGGTGGCACTCGTGTGGCGATTGCTAACCTATTATCCTTATCTGATTGTAGGTGCGGTTATATTACCTCTCTGGCTCAGAAGGGTTTATCTGGGAAGGAAACTGATTCGTTTTAAAAAGATGTAACAGCTTGCTTTTCGACAATCATTGCAGAAGTTGAGTTACTGTATCAGTTTGGTATATTGCCGTGCTGAAGTGAAAAAGGCTGCCGGGAGTCTGGTGCTGTTACAATGAAAATAAATGAATATACTCCTAAACGGGAAATATGACAAGTAGCTGTAGCCGCGAAAAAAAAAGATTGCCAGACTGTGTATAGTAAAGGCCTTAATATTAATTTTGCCTTTCTAAAACGGAATGTTCGGTATGAACCATAGTGAATTGATTTTCTTTACAGTATTTGTAGTTATAATAACCGGCATTTTGCTTCTTGATCTTGGTGTATTCGAAAAGAAGGATCATGTAATTCCATTCAAGGAGGCGTTATTCTGGACTTTTCTATGGATCGGACTCGCCCTCGGGTTCTATGTATTGCTGCTTACCCACGGCGAATGGATACATTTGGGCAACGATGGCACTGTTGAAGACATAAACAAATTGGTGGGCAGATTTAGCCATCCGATAAAGGTGGATGGCCTGCCATATCCCGAAGCGCTGAAGATATACAAGCACAACCTGGGGCTGGAGTTTCTGACCGGCTACCTGATCGAGAAAGCCCTTTCGGTGGATAACATCTTTGTTATGGTAATGATTTTCTTCGCTTTTGGCGTCGATCCGCGTTATTACCGAAGGGTACTTTTCTGGGGTATTCTGGCTGCAATTATAATGCGTTTTATCTTCATCTTTTCTGCCGCAGCCATCATACAGAAATTTGACTGGGTTCTGTATCTTTTTGGTATTCTCCTGATATACACCGGGGTAAAGATGTTTATTTCGAGAAATAAGGAGGAAAAGATTGATGCGGCCACCCATCCCGTAGTGAAATTTGCCGGGAAATATCTGCCGGTCTATCCGGTGTTTGTCAGGAACCATTTTTTCGTAAAAAAGAACCATAAACTCTACATCACCCCGCTGTTTATCGTTTTGATGGTGGTTGAATTTACCGACCTGATTTTTGCGGTTGATTCCATTCCTGCCATTTTCTCCGTGACTCAGGATCCCTATATCGTATTCTTCTCCAATGTGTTCGCCATTCTGGGCCTCAGGGCGTTGTTCTTTATGGTGGTGAACATCATCAATATATTCCGCTACCTGAAAACCGGTCTGGCTGTGTTGCTGGTATTTATCGGTGCGAAGATGATGGTACACGACTGGTTGAGCGAAATTGGCTTTACAACCGCCCATTCACTCTACATCATCCTGCTGATTTTGGGAGTAAGCATTGGCGCATCCCTGCTTTTCCCCGAAAAAAAGAGCGACATCGAAGCACAATAGTGCCAAACTAAAGCCTCCTGCTATTTCCTGAGCCTGATATTTTCCTGCAGGTTTATATTTTCCGGGATATCGGATTTCTCCCGAAATGATTTAAGGATCCCTGGCAAATGGTTTGTAATCAATAATTTGTGGTTGCGGGTTGTTGGCCCCGGGGAAGGAAACAGCATAAAAAAAGCCGGAACTCTCCGGCTTTTCAGAGCCACTCAGGGGACTCGAACCCCCGACCCGCTCATTACGAATGAGCTGCTCTACCGACTGAGCTAAAGTGGCAAAAAGCCTGCCTGAAATCACCAAGCAGGCTTATTTATGTAGTCGGGATGACAGGATTCGAACCTGCGGCCTCTTCGTCCCGAACGAAGCGCGCTACCGGGCTGCGCTACATCCCGAGGGAACTTTTATGATTCAGGGCTGCAAAAGTAATAATTTCCCCGGTTTGATGTGACAAAACCCGGGAATATTTTTTTCTCCTGATTTTATTTTTGAAATACATCCTGCAAAGCGGGTTTATTGTATATTGCGGTGGGATTCAGGAGTGGCCTGCTTTTGTGAATCGTAGCTATTAGATTATGTCAGCATTGCAGGTGTGTAT
>LUZO01000030.1 GCA_001603685.1 Bacteroidales bacterium Bact_23 | reverse complement strand
CATTATATACTATTAGTATATACCTTTGTATAATAAAACTATCAGTAATGAAAACCTTATCGCTAAAAATAGACGAATCTATCTTTGATGAAACCGAGAAAATTCTTTCGCGGATAAAAATCCCAAGGAACAGATATATCAATGATGCACTGAGACATTACAACCGGTTTCAGCGCCGGCAGATGCTTGAAAAAAAACTAAAGGAAGAATCTGATCTGGTAGGCAGGGAGTCTGTTGATGTTTTAAAGGAATTTGAAAACATTGATTATGCCGGTTAAACAATACGAAATCTGGATTGCCAATTTAAGCCCGCAGATTGGAACCGAACCAGGCAAAACAAGGCCCGTTCTGATTATTCAAACCAATCTGTTAAATAAAATTCCGCATCCATCAACCATTATTTGCCCAATTACTACAAATACAGAGAAAGGAGCGGATATTCTGAGAGTGCATATAAAGAAGGGCACTGCAGGTTTAAATGAGCACAGCGACATTATGATTGACCAGATCAGAGCAATTGACAACGCCCGGCTGATAAAAAAAATAGGCAATCTACCGCATCAGTTGATTGACAGGGTAAAAGAAAATATTTTAATCACTCTGGACCTGGAATAAAGATAGCTTTTAGCAGTAATAAATCTAAAACCCCAAAAAATAACCACCAAAAATACGGAAAATAAAGCCCTCTGTGCCCCTCAGTGCCCTCTGTGGTAAAAAAAACGCCTGGAATAGAAGGTAAACTAGATCTAACCACGGAAATCACAGAGAACACGGAGAAAAACCCTCTGTGTACCTCTGTGCCCTCTGTGGTAAAAAAACCGTTTAAAATATCCGATAACCCAATGTCACCACAAATCCATATTCATCTTAATCTTTCAGCGCATTTTTTTTCCTGCCATTTATGATTATTCTGCCACATGTTTTATGTTTGCAGTGATTTTACAGTAACAAACAGCTATCTCCGCATGCAGCCATGGTAAACAAAAAAGCCTTTCTCGAAAACTATCAGAACCTTGATAATTCGGTAATTATTGACATCATTGATATTTTTCTGGCTGAGTACAGCGGAAGGCTGGAGAAGCTACTCCTTGCCGCCGGAGATAGGGACTTTGCCGGCCTGCGTTTCTACACCCACGATCTGAAAGGATTGGTTGCCAGCTTTTTCGACCTGGAATTGCTGGAGTTTATCAGGACATTTGAAAAGCAGACCATCCTGCTCGATGAAAGCAAGGGCACCGGTTACAATGAAGCCGACACCCTGGAAACCATTGAGGAAATCCGGGCATCACTCGGTGAAATGGCCTTAAGCCTGAGTAAAATAAAGCAGGAGTTGCAGGAAAACCTTTAGGCGCTTATCTTGCCATGGCATCCAGCCTGTTCAGACCGGCAATTGCCTTCTCATCATTCACATGCATTTTTAGCACGGTACCGTAATCGCGGGCTGCCTCTTCGCGCTTGCCCATCAGTTCATAGGCATAACCACGGTTATACCAGGCTTCGGCATAGGTTGGGTCAAGCTCAACAGCACGGCTGAAGGCCTCTGCCGCACCTTCATAGTCATCCTTGTACACCATCAGCACATAGCCTTTGTTATAGTGCGCAAATATATAGTTGCTGTCGATCAGCAGAATCTCTTCATACACGCTCAGCGCCTTATCCGGCTCATCGTGATCCTGATAGTAGAGCCCCAGCACATAAAGCGGCTCCGGATTTTCAGGCCGTACCCTGGCGGCATTGCGCAGGTAGTCGATGGCTAATTTGTTGTTTCGCTCGGCCATTATAATGCCCAGTTGTTTCAGAGCGTCGTAGTAATCGGGGTCTTTGGCAACCGCCATCTGGTAATTGTCAATTGCCTTGATGGTGTCGCCCATCTCCTCGTTGGCCAGCCCTCCGATGAAAAACGCCTCGGCAAGGTCTGGACTTTTGCTCAAACCTTCTCGCAATGCATTGAATGTCTGCTTGTAATCGCTCATAGTCAGATAGAGGCGCGCCATCTTGATGTCGTAAATGCCGGCACCGGGAGCCATCTCCTTTGCCTTTTTCAACGCATCAAGCGACCGCTGCATCTTACCCAGATACATATAAACATCCGACAGGCCGCCATACGCCTCCGGATTTGCCTCATCCAGCGAAATCGCCTTGTTCACATCGGCAAGCGCCTCATTCTCCATCGAATTTTTGGCGTAATAGATGGCTCGGGCAAGATAGGCCCGGAAATCTGCCGGTGAGTTGCTGATCTGCAGATTCAGGCGTTCAAGTTCGTCCGAAACGGTATCGTGCACTGTTACAGTCTCGTCTGTAACAGGCTTTTCAGCGTTTCGGCACGAAGGCATTGATAAAACAAGGGCAGCAAGCAACAGAGCGATAACAAGTGATCCGCGCGATAAGGTTGACATATTCATAGGTTTGATCATAAACGGGGCAAAGTTAATTAAAAACAGCCCTTCCTGGAACAGAAAAGGCTGTCATAATAAAGTTGACGAAAACAGACAATGCCTTCCGGCAATCTGAATAATATGTATCCGGCCGGGATGGCGTGCAGAGCCACAGTTACCTGTTGCAGAAGCAGTTTTGTACCGCTTAATTCTTCAGCGCTTCGCGTACCAGACCTTCAAGTTCTTCGGAAAGCTCGGGATTGTCCATCAGCAGCTTCTTAACGGCATCTCTGCCCTGACCCAGCTTGGTTTCGCCATAGCTGAACCACGAGCCGCTCTTTTTAATGATATTCAGGTCAACGCCCAGGTCGATGATTTCTCCGGTTTTAGAGATTCCTTCGCCGAAAATGATATCGAACTCAGCCTGACGGAAAGGCGGTGCCACCTTGTTTTTCACCACCTTAACCTTAACGCGGTTGCCGATGGCATTTTCATTATCCTTTAGCTGCGAAATTCTGCGGATATCGAGCCTGATGGACGAATAGAACTTCAGGGCATTACCGCCGGTGGTGGTTTCCGGATTACCGAACATCACCCCGATTTTTTCGCGGAGCTGGTTAATAAAGATGCAGCAGCATCCGGTTTTGCTGATGGTGGAGGTAAGCTTACGCAGCGCCTGCGACATCAGCCTGGCCTGCAATCCTACCTTTGAATCGCCCATCTCACCTTCGATTT
This sequence comes from Bacteroidales bacterium Bact_23, assembly GCA_001603685.1. GTDB lineage: Bacteria > Bacteroidota > Bacteroidia > Bacteroidales > Lentimicrobiaceae > Lentimicrobium. The sequence continues at coordinate 4,185 of LUZO01000030.1, read as the reverse complement.
CGCTGCGCGGGGTAAGTGCTGCCACCGAGTCGATAACGATGATATCGATGGCGCCGGAGCGGATCAGGTTCTCGGCTATTTCAAGCGCCTGTTCGCCATTATCGGGCTGCGATACCAGCAGTTCATCGATGTTAACGCCCAGCTTCTGAGCATAATAGCGGTCGAAAGCATGCTCAGCGTCGATAAAGGCGGCTATTCCACCGGCTTTCTGCGATTCGGCTACGGCATGCAGTGCAAGGGTGGTCTTTCCCGACGATTCAGGCCCGAATATCTCAACGACACGACCTTTCGGAAGGCCGTTTACACCCAGAGCGGCATCAAGCGAAATGGATCCGGTGGAAATGCTCGGCATCTCCTCAACGGGAGCATCACCCAGTTTCATAATCGTTCCCTTGCCGTATGATTTCTCTATCCTGTCCAGGGTAAGCTGAAGCGCTTTTAACTTCTCAAGATTGGCTTCTTTTTGATCTTTACTCATATAATCAGTGATTTACAGATATTTCAGTTTAAATTTTATGATTTCCAAAGGTAACGAAACATTGCAAACGAGGCGTGAAATGAGCAAAAAATAAATTGTCCCGGAAGGACATTTTGACCTCCGGGCCAGGGCTATCAACAGAAAGCCTTGTTATAATAAGCAACGGAAATTGGCGTTTCCTCGCGTCAAAGGCCGTCAGGCTCCGATAAACTGCGATGCATGATTTTTGGTATCCACCTTCGAAATCACCTCTTCGATGATTCCGTTTTCATCAATGATAAAGGTGGTTCGGTGCACGCCGTCGTACTCTCTGCCCATGAACTTTTTGCGGCCCCAGACGCCGTAATCCTGCAGGATTTTCTTTTCAGTATCCGCAATCAGCGGAAAGGGGAGGCTGTATTTCTCAATAAACTTCTGATGCGATTTCTCGCTGTCGGGGCTTACGCCGATTACCTTGTATCCCTTAGCCAGCAGCGCTTCGTAATTGTCGCGGAGGTTGCAGGCCTGGGCGGTGCAGCCGGGGGGGTTGTCTTTCGGATAAAAATAAAGCACCACTTTGCTGCCACGAAAAGCGCCGAGGCTCACCTCATTGCCCGACTGATCCCTGCCGGTGAATGCAGGTGCCTTATCTCCTGGTTTTAGTTTGATCATTTCTCTTTTGTTTAGTGAATTTAATTTCGGAATTAAACAAACCTGGCATACGAAGGTTTGCGGAATGCAGCTTTTTCGGCAGAAGCCACACTCCGCTCCTTCATATCAGAATTCATTACCGCTAGCCAAACGGCTTAATTCCAAATCACTACAAAAAACTCAAAACTTAAAACTTACAAAAACGGTAAAATTCCTGCCCGGCTCCGGAATAAACTCCTTCCCGAATCCTGCAAGGTTACTGAAAGAAAAGTTCAGGTGATTGTGATAGAGCCTGTTGGTCAGATTCAGTGCCGATGCGCCGATGGTGAGGTTTTTCAGTGGCTTCACCCCCGCTTCAACATCCAGCAGGCCGTAACCATCGGTGGGCGACTCGCCGAATGCCGAAGAGATGCGCTCCTGCTTAGCCGTTGCAGTATATCTGACCTTAGCCCAGACAATTTCCCTTTCGTAGCCGAATGCAAACACGGCTTTCAGGGGCGGCGTCAGCGGAAGGCTCTCTTTCAGATCCCTGCGCTCGGTATAAACATAGCTCATCTCCGCCGAAAGGCTGAAATGGCTGAAGAAGCGGATGCTTCCGAAAACCTCAGCGCCATATTTCCCCGCGTCCGGAACATTCCTGAACACCTTCGGGTGAACCGGCGGCATGGTTGGACTGAACTTTCTGGTTAGCGTGGTATCCACCATACCCATGATGTAATTTTTGTAAAGCGAGTAAAAAACCGATCCGCTGTAGTCGATGCGGCTTACCGTTCCTTCGCGGTGTATCCGGCCGTGGTAATCGATCTCGAACTGGTGGTTTACCTCCGGCTTGATGTACGGGTTGCCGACATACTCATAGGCATCGGAGCCGATGTTCGAAAAGCCGATGTACTTCTCCTCAAGGTTTCCGCTTCTGACGCCCCTGCCGATGGCAAACTCCAGGCGGTTGCCTGCATTCAGCTGAAGACTGTAGGAGACCGTTCCGCTGAGGTTCACTTCCGACCTGCCGGAGAGATCCGGATAGAGCTCCTTAAATGTGGCATCAAGCCGCTCCGCTTTTGAATTCACAAAATCGCTCCTGGCTCCGATGGTAATCACCGATTTTCCGGAAACGGAGTACTTGCCCTCGGCAAACAGCCCTTTCTGATCGAAGGAGGCATCCTGCCAGATTTCGTCGGTAAACTTTTTGGGTTCCGGCAGCAGATTGCCAGCCATATCCTTCTTCACCAGCCGATTCCGGCTTCCGCTTCGGAACTGATTCGTATAATCCAATCCGGCAAAAAGGAAAAACCGCTCACCCAAATCCCATTCGCCTTCCGCTTTTCCGCCTATCATCCGGGAGGTTACTACTGAAACGGCTTCTGTTGTGGCGAAAGTAACTTTCCCGAAATTGTCCATCTTGTGATCGACGAAGGAGTAGTAGCCTTTCAGCGTAAGCCCCTTAAAGCTGCCATGGCGCGATATCAGCCGGTAATCGAGTCCGGCAATGCTGCTGTTGTCGTAAACGCCATCCATCGGAAGCCCGGCATGCAGGATGTCTTTGCCGAAATTCTGCCTGAAACTCACATGCAGCTTCTGATAATCGGTGATATGATAGCCCGCTTTCAGGCTGTAGCCCGTATTCCGGAACGACGAAGGAATCTCACGACCGTCGCCATCCCTGTAGTTGCCGTAGTTCCGGTAACCCAAAGATCCGGCATAGACAAACTTCCTGTAGTTCCCCCTCAGTTGTGCAATGCTGACCAGTGCACTGCTGTTCGATTCCACCCCGGCCGATACGCTGCCGTGCACCTTTCCGTCCAGAGCAATGCCTTCGCCGGTTACCATATTGATCATTCCGCCGAATGTCGGGCCATATCTTACGGTAAACGGGCCCTTTACGATTTCGAGCCGGCTCACCTCCTCCGGATTTATCAGTGAGGTTATCGGATCCATGCGGTTGGGGCAGGCGTGGGTTGCCCGGATGCCGCCATCGTAAAGCACATTCAGCTGTTCATGCTGTGAAGCCCTGAACGACGGCTCAACCGCATAATTGCTCCGCTTGATCAGCGAAAAGCCGCTGATATCGCCGAACAGCTCGCCGGAGTTTTTCGGCTGCACCGACCTGATCCTGAAATCTTCCTTAATCACCACCATGGTGGGATCGCGCTTTGCATCGCCAACTACTACCACCTCCTGAAGCGGTATGATCCGCATCGCTTCGCCGGATGGCTTTATCGTATCGTGCTTACCGTGTTGGGCAAACGCAACGGTGGCAGGATGCAAAAAAATAATTGCAAACCATATTTTTATATTTCGCATTCTCAGTATGATTTAAAAATGATGCCGCACACTTCCTGGCATCGCACTCAGGCATGCCGGAAAAACACCGTTGAAGCGGTGCGCAGCAATAAAATAGTTAAACAGACCGGATAATTAAATCAGCGATGTTTTGGGAGGGCGGAAAATGCCGGTAATCAGTGAGAAGGTATATAAATCGCTGATGTGCGAAATCAGTTTCTCCCCTTCATCCAGGCGGTTGTTGCAGAAGAAATCAAACAAATCGTGCTGATGGTTGAACAGCAGCTCAATGGTCTCCTTCTGGTTCGCCGGAAGCTGCTTCTGCTCATGCTCCCCGGCTTTTGCAAGCTGCTTTTTCAGATGGCACTTTCCGTGACAGGTATTCTCCTCAGAATCCTTTTTTTCACATAGCGTACGGGCAATTCTCTCCTGATTGATTTTAAAAGAGACATACACCCACAACTTACTCATAGGTTGCAGGGAGATAAGCAAAGCCATGATCACTACAGCTATCCGTCTCAAAGCATCAGAGATTAAAAGTGTAACTTCCGGACTTCCGGAATGTATTACCTAAGCAAAGGTATAAAAACGCCCGGGATTAAAAAATTATTTTTGAGGTTGAAGATTTCCGGGTATATTTGAATCATTTAGCTTTTTGAATAAAATTTAGCATTTGGCATACAATCCAAAAAGATACATCTTCCCCCCCGGATCATCCGGGATAAGCAATAGTTAACTCATAAAAGTTTCTATAATTCCCGGATTAACCATTCATAAAAGCCCATTTAATACAATAT
>LUZO01000029.1 GCA_001603685.1 Bacteroidales bacterium Bact_23 | reverse complement strand
AGACAGTTAGAGAATTTAGAATAAAGCCAATCTTTGAAGTGAAGTATATAGACAGCAAAGAACTATATTTTTATAGTTCTTTGCTGCACGAAGAAATTAGTTTGGATTAATCCAATATTTACACCATATTTTAGAGTGTAAGTGTGGAATCCTTCATCGGAATAAGGGGCAACTATAATATTCCACTGTACATCAACAGAGCAATAAGTCTTGTTTGCCGGCTTATACTTATCCTTAATAAAATCCCATTTGCTCAGGTAGTAGTTTAACTCACCTGGACTCAAACAGTTGTTCGAATGGTTGCTATTTTCCATCCACATCATATAATCCCCATAAGGGTTATCAGTGGCCTCATTATCAAAAGCATGTGCATCAACAGTAAAAATCGAAACAAAGTAGCTGGGAATAGTATAAGGACTCCTAAAATGATCCTCAAGTTCGGTAGTAGCGTCGCGCCCCATAAATTGTCCTGCATAAATGTCACATTTACCTTGTAAGCCACCACTTTCCCAATAATCTGTAGCATCAAATGGCATATAGGNNNNCTCCAGGCAAGTTCATTTACCGTTGCATAAACCTGCTGAAGTCCCTCATAGCTTATAACTCCATTGCTTGCGGGCCATGTCAGCGTATCGTACAAAAACTCAACCTGAATAAATTCGTGGGTATTGTTGGCCTGTTCAAAATTCATCAGGCCTTCAAGATGCCATTCAGCGCTGTCTGATGTCATACTGCCCCCGCTTTTCGAAAATAGATCCTGCCTGAAACTGATTAGTTTCTGAGTTGTTTTATTGGTTACGGCAGTGGATTGAGAAT
>LUZO01000028.1 GCA_001603685.1 Bacteroidales bacterium Bact_23 | reverse complement strand
CTCAGGCACCGCGAGAGCCTCAGGCATAGGCTGTTTAATTTAGAAATTTGACATTAGAAATTAGAACTTTTCTTACCTCTTACTTCCTACCTCATTCCTCCGCCTTCGAGGGCTTCGACAAAAAGCTCAGCCACCGTCAGGCATCGGAAGAATCCNNGGCGAATCCGACTTCTGACTTCTGACTTCTGTCCGCCGCGGCGGATCCGACCTCTGACCCCCACAAAACCATCTTTTCTCTTGCTTTCCCGCTTCTTTATTCTCATATTCGCAAACCTTAGTAATTGATTGTTGTTAATACACACACATCTGAAATTATGCTTACCACAATGAGTCTTGACGCCATGAATGCCATGTCAGCGGGCACGCTGATGGAGCAGCTTGGCATAGTTTATACCGAAGTCGGGCCGGATTACCTTTGCGCCAGCATGCCCGTTGACCACCGCACCGTTCAGCCGGCCGGACTGCTGCATGGCGGAGCATCCGCCGCACTTGCCGAAACCCTGGGCAGCATGGGATCGGTAGCCATTGCAGGAAACAAACAGGCGGTTGTCGGCATTGAGATCAACGCCAACCATGTACGCAAGGCCACCTCGGGTCATGTCCACGGCAAAGCCACCCTGCTGATGCGTTCGCGCAGGCTGCATGTGTGGGACATCCGGATTACCAACGACGCCGGCGAAACCGTATGCATCTCAAGGCTTACCGTGATGGTACTCGAACCAAAAGCGGAATAAACGACCGGCTGACAAATGATCTCACTGAAAGAGTTGCAGCAGTCGCTGATCGGCACCACCACCGCCTTTGCCTCATTCCGGAAACCGGGCGAAAGCGATCCCGAAACCATAATTGATAAAAACGGGTTTTATGAGATTTCCGGCATACGGGAGATATTTGATTCCGGTGCTGCTTTTGTGATGGCGCCATTCCTGAAACCGGCGCCGGCGCTTGCCTTAAACGGTGAAAAAATACTGCACGGCACCACATTTGAGAGTATTGATCTTGAAAATCCAAAGCCTGTTGCCATCTCCGAATGCAACATCATTCCACCCGAGAAGGATGAATACATCCGCCGGATTGCGCAGGTTGTCAGCAAGATATCAGAAGGCAAAGCCGATAAGGTGGTGATTTCCCGGCCGATAGAAACCCCGTTCCCCAACCCGGAACTTGCCGCTGATCTGTTCGGGCTTTTATGTGAGGAACATCCCACCGCTTTCGTGTATCTTGTCTGGATGCCCGGCTACGGGTTGTGGGCTGGCGCCACGCCCGAGCTTCTGCTCGATGTTGAACAGGGGAAGGTCTCAACCATGGCACTGGCCGGAACCCGCAGCATCACCGAAACGGGCGACTGGGGCGAAAAGGAGATTGACGAGCATGAGTGGGTCTGCCGTCACATTGAAGAGAAAATGGCTGCTTCGGGATGCACCTCCGTCAGGCGCGCCGAAAAGGTAACGGTTCCCGCGGCCAGGGTAAGCCATCTGAAAACGGCTTTCACGGCCGATTCGGGTGCCGATGGCCCCGGCCAGCTTGCCGAAGCCCTCCACCCCACTCCGGCGGTTTGCGGCTGGCCCGAAGACAGGGCCCGCAGCATCATCCTGGAAACGGAAGGCTACGACCGGAGTTTCTACACCGGATTTCTCGGGCCCGTCAGCGGAAAGGAGGATGCCTCGCTGTTTGTAAACCTCCGCTGTATGCAGATTTTTGCCGGAAAAGCCGTTATATATGCCGGCGGAGGCATCACTGCAGCCTCCGATCCGGAGTCGGAATGGAAAGAAACCGAACTAAAAAGCCTAACTTTGTTGAATCCCATCAGAAAAATGCAGAATTTCGCATTTTAAATACCATTATTCGGATGAGCCAGGAACATCTCGGCCTGATGGCTGCCATACTTTCTGAAAAAGGGGTAACCCATGCGGTGGTATCGCCCGGTTCGCGCAATGCTCCGGCCATTATTGCCCTGAGTCAGAGCAAGAAAATCAAGCTGTTGAGCATCGCCGATGAGCGGAGTGCCGGATTTTATGCTCTTGGTATGGCGCAGCAGCTTCGCAGGCCGGTAGCCCTGTTGTGCACTTCGGGTTCGGCAGCGCTGAACTATGCGCCGGCCGTCGTTGAAGCCTATTATCAGAAAGTGCCGCTGCTGGTCATCACCGCCGACAGACCGGAAGAGTGGATTGACCAGGGCGACGGGCAGACCATCCGTCAGCGGGATATTTACGCCAATTACATCCGGAAGAGCTTTCACCTGCCGCACGCAGTTGCCGCGCCCGAAAATCTGTGGCAGTTCAGCAGGCAACTGAACGAAGCCATCGACCGCACCCTCTTCCCGGCACCCGGTCCCGTGCATGTGAACCTGCCCCTGCGCGAACCGCTGTACGACATCAGGCCGTTTGACCTGTCGAAAATGCCTCGCACCATACGCCTGCTGCCGGTGGAAACCCTGATTCCGCAGGAAGAACTGCTCAGGCTGGCTGATATATGGAACAAGGCCGGTTCGAAACTGATTCTTGCCGGACAAATGACCCCGGGCCATAAACTGGAAACACTGCTCAGCCGCTTTGCCGAAGATCCCTCGGTCGCCATCCTTACCGAAACCACCACCAACCTGAATCTCCCGGGCTGTATCCGCTGCATCGACCGTACCATTGAAGGAATTTCAGATAAGCTGATTGCCGGTTTCACCCCCGATATCCTGCTAACCTTCGGCGGAGCGGTGGTTTCGAAAAAGATAAAATCGCTGCTCAGAAAGATGCAGCCGGCACAGCACTGGCACATCAATCCCGACACCGAAGATTTCCATCTCGATACCTATCTATCGCTTACCCTTACCATTCCGGCCGGACCGGAAACCTTCTTCAGGCAACTGGCGCCGCATCTTCAAACCACTGAAAGCAACTACCGGGCACTCTGGGCGGAGCGGGACAAAGCCCATCGGGAGAGGCACCACACCTACCTTGCCTCTGCACCTTTTTCCGATTTCAGGGTGTTCGAACTTCTGTTCCGCCATATTCCGCGCACCACCTGCCTGCATCTGGGCAACAGCACGCCCATCCGCTATGCGCAGCTTTTCGATGAAGCTTCGGAGTTTGAAACCTGGTCGAACCGCGGCACATCCGGCATCGACGGCTCGGTTTCCACTGCCGCCGGCGCAGCCATAATCAGCGAAAAACCGGTTACCATCATCACCGGCGACATCGGATTTCTGTACGACAGCAACGCATTGTGGAACACCAATCCGCCTGCGGGGCTCAGAATCATCCTGATCAACAACGGCGGCGGCAACATTTTCCGCTTTATCCCCGGCCCTGACCGCTTTGAAGAGCTGGAGCCATTCATCGAAACCGCCCACAGCTTCAGTGCGGAAGGCATCGCAAGGAATTTTGGCTTCAGCTACTTTTCGGCCGGTGACGCCGGATCACTAAGCCGGGCATTGCAGCCGTTTTTCGGCAAACAGGAAAACAACCGCCCTGCGCTGCTCGAGGTTTTCACCCCCTCAAAAACCAGCGCACAGGTATTAAAAGATTATTTCAAATTCATCATATCATGACAAAACGCAACTGGACGACCATAAAAGAATATGAGGAGATCAAATTCGATTTCTTCGAGGGAATTGCACGCATTACCATCAACCGGCCGCGCTACCGCAACGCCTTTACGCCCGATACCGTGAAGGAGATGATTGACGCCATGCGCTACTGCCGTGAGGCGGATGATGTTGGCGTCGTGGTGCTTACCGGCGAAGGCGACAAGGCTTTCTGCAGCGGCGGCGACCAGAATATCAAGGGCCACGGCGGCTATGTCGGCAAGGATGGCATTCCGCGGCTGAATGTGCTTGACCTTCAGAAGCTGATCCGCTCGCTGCCCAAACCGGTGGTGGCCATGGTAAACGGTTATGCCATCGGCGGCGGCCATGTGCTGCATGTCGTCTGCGACCTGACCATCGCTTCGGAGAATGCCATTTTCGGGCAAACCGGGCCTAAAGTGGGCAGTTTCGACGGCGGTTTCGGCTCATCTTACCTTGCCCGAATCGTAGGCCAGAAAAAGGCCCGCGAAATATGGTTCCTCTGCCGGCAGTACTCGGCTCAGGAAGCGCTGGAAATGGGACTGGTAAACAAGGTAGTACCTTTCGATCAGCTTGAAGACGAGGTGGTTGACTGGTGCAAAACCATGATGCAGCGCAGCCCGCTGGCGCTTCGTATGCTGAAGATGGCGCTGAACGCCGAACTGGATGGCCAGGCCGGGCTTCAGGAACTGGCCGGAAATGCCACCCTGCTCTATTACCTTACCGAAGAGGCACAGGAAGGCAAAAAGGCATTCCTGGAGAAACGCGACCCCGATTTTCAGAAATTCCCGAAATTCCCCTGATAAACCCGCCGCCTGACAAGCAAAGAGAGCATGAAAAAAGAGAAATTTGATGCGTGGGTTCATGCCGCCCGTCCGCGGACACTTCCGCTGGCCTTTTCCAGCTCGCTGATGGGCAGTTTTGTGGCGTGGCACGACGGCCGATTCAGCTGGGCTGTCTTTGCGCTGGCGCTGCTCACTACGCTTTTTCTGCAGATCCTCAGCAACCTGGCCAACGACTACGGCGATTCGGTGAACGGAGCCGATAACCCCGAAAGGGTGGGCCCCGCACGAACGGTACAAAGCGGCGCCATCTCGCTCCGTGAGATGAAAACAGCCATAATTATTACCTCGGCCTTGGGATTTATCTCGGGCATTCTGCTGATTGGCGCAGGAATCGGTTTCCGCCCCTCAACGGGATGGCTGGCCTTCCTCGGACTGGGCATTACCGCACTGGCAGCCGCCATTATGTACACCGCCGGCTCAAAACCCTACGGCTACATCGGGCTGGGCGACCTGTTCGTGTTCCTGTTTTTCGGCCTTACCGGAGTCATGGGAACCTACTATCTTCATACCCAAACGCTAAACGCTGCGCTCTGGCTGCCGGCAACCGCACTGGGGCTGCTCAGCACAGCCGTACTCAACCTGAACAACATGCGCGATGTAAAAGGCGATGAGCTTTCGGGGAAACGCACCCTGGTGGTCATAATGGGCAGCTTCAAGGCCAAGATTTACCATGCGGTGATGATTGGCGGCGCGCTGCTGACGCTGGTTGTATGGTGCCTGCTGAACTATCGACACCCTATGCAGTTTATCTTTCTGATAACGGCCATCTTTTTTGTGAACCATCTGATTGTTGTCTTCAGAAATAAAGTACCTGCCGAACTAGACCCGCAACTGAAAAAGCTCGCCCTGGCGACCTTTGCCACGGTCATAATTTTCGGAATCAGCATTATGCTTTAACCATGTTTACCGCATCGTATCATCATCACCGGCTGATTTTCAGGCAACCTTCGGGCACTTCGAGGGGGGTGCTGCACCACCGCGACAGCTACTTTCTGCTGCTTCGCGACAGCAGCAATCCCGCTGTTGCCGGCATAGGCGAATGCGGCGTAATTCCCGGCCTGAGTCCCGACGACAGGCCAGGTTTCAGTCAGCGGATTGAACAGTTGTGCAACGAAATCAACCACTCCGGCATTAGCGGCATCTCCTCGCTCCATGAATGGCCCTCCCTGAACTTTGCGCTTGAAACGGCGCTGCTCGACTACAGCGGCGGCGGAAACCGCATACTATTCGAAAGCGGCTTTACGGCAGGCAAAACGGCAATTCCCATCAACGGCCTGATCTGGATGGGCGATGAGGAATTTATGCTGAAGCAGATACTGGAACGGCTGGCATCCGGCTACAGGGTAATTAAGATAAAGGTGGGTGCCATTGACTTCAACACCGAACTGAAGCTGATTGCCGGAATCCGCAGGCATTTCAGCGAAAAGGAGATTACCATCAGGCTGGATGCCAACGGTGCCTTTTCGCCTCAGGAAGCGATGGAAAAGCTCGACCGCCTGGCGGTTTACGACATCCACAGCATCGAGCAACCGATAAAACCCGGGAACTCCGCCGTAATGGCCGATATCTGCCGCTCCTCACCCATTGCGGTTGCACTCGACGAAGAGCTGACCGGCATTACCGAAACCAGAGAGAAACGGCGGCTGCTGGAGATAATCCGGCCGCAGTACATTATTCTGAAGCCCTCGCTGCTTGGCGGTTTTGAGGCTTCCGCCGAATGGATTGGTCTGGCTGAATCCCTCGGCGCCGGCTGGTGGATTACCTCCGCCCTGGAATCGAACATCGGTCTGAATGCCATCGCCCAGTGGACGGCTACCCTCGGGAACCACCTGCCGCAGGGGCTGGGAACCGGCTCGCTCTACACCAACAACATCTCCTCCCCGCTCGAATCGGGCAACGGCGTGCTGCGCTTCCTGCCCGAACAGCCGTGGGATCTGACCCATACCGGCATCGACAACCCCATTCCTCATCAGCCATGACTGTTCCACTCCGACTTACCTTAAACGGCAACACCTTTGCCGGCAGCGATCTTGCGGCAGAAGCCGGAAGGCTTGCGAAGTCGGATAATCCGTGGGAGCAGGATCTGGGGGAATTTCTGCTGCAATGGGTATTGGACAGGGATTCCATTACCGCCTTTACCTCCGGCTCCACGGGGCCTGCGAAACCGCTAAAGTTGAAAAAAACAGCGATGATTGCCTCCGCCGAAGCCACCGCCGAAGCTCTGGGGCTGAAAACCGGTGATCAGGCGCTGCTTTGCCTTTCGGCAAAAACCATTGCAGGCATGATGATGACAGTGCGCTCCATGCACACCGGAATGAACCTGCTGACCGTTGCCCCCACCGGCAATCCGCTGAAAAACCTCAACGAAAATTACCGCCCCGTCTTCGCCGCCATGGTGCCGGCTCAGGTCTTCAACAGCCTGAACGATGCTGAAACCCGTAAAAGGTTCCGGACCATCGGCACGGTGATTATCGGCGGCGGCGAAATCAGCCCGCAACTGGAAGCAATGCTCGGCGATATGCCCAACGCGCTTTACGCCACCTACGGCATGACGGAAACCATCAGCCACATTGCGCTGAGGAGAATCAATGGCCCTCAGAGGAGTGCGCTCTTTACCGCCCTCCCCGGCATCTCCCTGAGCACTGACCGGCGCGGCTGCCTGGTTATCCACGCTCCCCGCATCAGCGAACAGCCGCTGATAACCAACGACTTGGCAGAATTAACCGACAACTGCAGTTTCAAATGGCTGGGCAGATACGACAACATCATCAACCGCGGCGGCAAAAAGCTGATTCCGGAAGAAATTGAAAAGAAGCTGCAACCGCTGATTCCGCAACGGTTTTATATTGCCGCCCGACCGGATCAGAAATACGGCCAGGTACCGGTATTGGTAATCGAATCCACCGAGGCTGTGCCGGACGAAGACAAAACGCTGTTGGAATCCTTTGCACAGTTATGCAGCCACGATGAATTGCCCACCGAAATTATCCGTATTCCCAAATTTGCAGAAACCGGAAGCGGGAAGATAAAGAGGGAGAGGATTGAAGGGTAAAAGGGTATTTTTAAGAGATAAGAGACTTTCTTCGTTTCAAAGAAATCCCTATATTTATAGAAAATATTCC
>LUZO01000027.1 GCA_001603685.1 Bacteroidales bacterium Bact_23 | reverse complement strand
TTTTGCTTTTTCGTAAACCCACTTATCGGAGGGGACTCAATATTGCAGATACAAAGGCCGGTATTGAGGCTGCCTCACAATCGGTTTATGTACCGGTGTCAACCCTTGATATTTTAGGCAAACTTAATCCGCAAAGGCGATATGCCATTACCTGCCTTCCCGAACAGTCAGCCGCAATCAGGGTGCTTCAACTGCAGGGCCATGCGCAGGCGCTGAGCATAAAATATATTTTGGGCCCGTACACCGGAACTGCCATAAAGCCGGCTGCAATAAACACTTTTAAGCGGATTAATGGTATCAAAAAAGATGATGCGGTAACTTCGTTGAAATGGCGTGCAGGGGAGTGGCCCGGATATCTTGAAATTATTACCCGTTCGGGCAAGGTGCTGCGTTCGCCGAAGGTGTATTACAATTTTCTGATTCCCTTTTTTGTTTCAAATTCGAGTTTGCAAAGCATGGATTTTGCCAACGAGTTTGCCGATCTGGCTGTCGGCGATGCCTGGTCGCCCGAATTTGAGTCGAAGGGTCAGGGTTTCTCTGTTGTGGTAAGCAGGAATGCCGGAATGACCGCAATTCTGGCTGAAATGGAGCAGAAAGGGTTGGTTTCACTGAGGCGCGAAACGGAAGATGCAGCCTCCTCAATGCACGGCCATATGATTGACTTCAAGAAGCGCGGCAGCTATATCCGCAACCGTATCAGGAGGCTAACTGGCCGCAGGGCACCCGATTACGGATATCGTCCGGCCAGAGTCGGCACAAAACGGGTACTGGTTGAAATGGTTATATCTTCCATTTTCATGATGGGCCGTACCCGGCTCTTCAGACTTGTGTTATATCTGCTGCCCGAAAGAATGCTGGGGCCTTTGTTTAATACGCTGCGGCTCCGCTGGAAGAGAGTGTCAAGAAAAACGAAAAGAGAGGGTTTGGAATTCTATAAGGTTGTGATTCAGGAAGATAAACATGGTAGATTTTAATCCGCTAATAGCTGGGATATTGCCCAGAGTGCTTACTCAGCTGAACCGGGATCTTGGCTCGGCCCATTTTGGTAGTTTCGACCGTAACTGGTGGCACTATAAAATCAGGGATTTTTCTTCAATCATTCTTCAGCAGGGAGGCTATTTTCTTGAAATGGCTGCCGGGCTGCCGCAATTCAGCAGTGATTCGGAACAACTTCGCGGCTATGCAGCCGCTTCAGTTTACTTTTGGGCAGCAAGGGCAAACCGGCGCGGCGCGTTTGAAGAGTATTATCCCAGCGAGGATGGGTATCCGCCCCTTGCTTTCTCGACGCTTGCCGCCGGTAAGATTGTCCTGCTCCGGAATCTGAACAATGCAAGCCTGAGAACCGCATTGAAAAAAGCAGCCCGTAAGCTGCAGCATCGTTTCGAACATCAGGCGGCAAATCAGCAGATTGCTGGGCTCGCTGCACTTGCAGTTCTAAAGAAAATTGATGCTTCGCTTGTTGACGACGGGGTGTTTGAACGGCTCACCGTTCAAACCTTAGAGCTGCAGGCGAGTGAGGGGTGGTTTACCGAATACGATGGCCCCGATCTGGGGTATCTGTCGGTTTCCCTCGATTGCTTGTGGGATCTGTATGATTTTACAGGAGATCAAAGGTTTAAGGAATCTGCCGGCCGTGCATTCGGGTTTCTGGCAAATCTTGTAATACACAACAACGGCCCGATAGGAATGCACAATGCTCGCAACACCGATTATCTTGTTCCCTATGGCATCAGCCGTTTCTTAAAAGATGGCGGTGATGAACACAAGCAACTGGCACGACAGGTAATGGAAATTCTGTTTGCCGGCAATAATCTGCCCGCACATTTCTTTCAGGCCATTGACGATCGTTACTGGAGCCACTACATTGGCCACTCGGTTGTAAGGGCACAGCTGATTCTTGAAAACACCGCTTCCCCTGTTCCTGCTGAACAGCCTGAGTATGATGGTGCTTCTTTCTTTCCGGAATGCGGCTATTCGCTTTCTGTGGCAAATGGACACCGTATAATGGTCAGCTGTATGAAAGGAGGGCTTTTGACCATCAGAAAAGGAGAGCATTACTTCAACGACTTCGGTTGGATAATTACCGATCACCACAAACAGTTTGTAACTCACTGGTGGAGCCTTACCGCACATTCGGCGGGCGAGCCCGATAATCTGATAATCAATGCGCATCCGGTACCTTTCCGTGAAAATACAAGTACGCCATTCAAACACCTGGTACTCAGGTTTATCAGTTTGTTGTCGGGGCATAAAATTATTTCGTTGCTGAAAGATATGCTTATTTTCAGGGATGCCGATCCCAGGTTTACCTTTACAAGGAGAATCCAGACCACCGGGAACAGCCTGATAATCAAAGATGTGATAACCGGTCTGAAAGGCACTGAAGAAGTTGTAAGGGCACCCAGGTTTTCGAAAAGGCATGTGGCAAGCGCCGACTCTTTCCATCGGGAGGATATCCGTATGATAAAGGGATATGTTTCGAAAACCGAAACAAATCGGAAAGAATTGCAGTTCGAAGCCGTTACCGTTGTTAATCTTGAAGAGTAATATTGTGAGCAGAATCCGGATAAAGAAAAAGTACAGGCAGATGCTGGTGCAACTGATTAAATTCGGAATTGCCGGATTGCCCGCTTTTCTGATTGCCATTCCGCTCAACTGGTTTCTGGTTGAAAAAATATCTCTTTTCAAACCGGTCGCTTATCTGATTGTATTGTTTTTTCAGGTAACCGTTAATTTTATCCTGCTTAGGCTTTTTGTATTCAATACAGAAACGAAACAGAATATTCTGGTTACTTATCTGAAATTCCTGTGGGGCATATCCTTTTTTCGGTTGCTCGACTGGGGGATGTACACACTGATTGTTCAAAAAACAGAAATTCACTATCTGGTTGTTCAGGTTGGAAATGTTATTCTGTTCTCGGTAGCTAAGTTTATTTACACAAAACGAATAATGGAGAAAGGGAAGGTATGAAACTGATTATACAGATTCCGTGTTTCAATGAAGAAATGACACTTGAGGGAGTTATCAGTGATTTGCCCCGCGAGTTGCCGGGAATCAGCGTGATAGAATATCTGGTTATTGACGATGGCAGTACGGATAATACGGTTGCAGTAGCAAAAAAACTGAAGGTACATCATATTCTGCAATTGGGTTCGAACCGCGGACTGGCCTATGCGTTTTCGCAGGGGTTACGCTATGCACTTGAGAAAGGGGCGGATATTGTTGTGAATACGGATGGGGATAATCAGTATGTAGGAAAGGATATCGGGAAGTTGGTTGCCCCTATTGTAGAGGGTAAAGCCGATATGGTTGTTGGGTGCCGGCCCATCAGGCAGCATCTGGAGTTCAGCCCGGTAAAAAAGATGTTTCAACTCTTTGGCAGCTGGGTAATGCGGAAAATCTCCAAAACCGATGTCAGGGATGCTCCTTCAGGTTTCAGGGCGTTTTCGCGCGAAGCCTGTCTGAGGATGTTTGTGTACTCGAGGTTTTCATACACCATGGAGACCCTGATTCTGGCCGGTAACTCAAATCTCAGGGTATATTCGGTCGATATCCGGATAAATCCAAAAACGCGGAAGTCGAGGTTGTTCAGAAATATGTTTGAACACATATACAAATCAACCGACACCATAATTAGAATGTTTATTCTTTACCGGCCTGGAAGATTTTTTCTGTGGATTGGAACCTTCTTCAATCTCATTGCCGTTGCCCTGGGTATCAGGTTTATTTACCTTATGTATATTACCAGCCATCCCGTATCAGGCAGAACCTATATTCCGTCGCTTATACTGCTTGCGATAATGGCTTTCTGGGGCGTGATTTCCTATATGATCGGAATTTTGGGAGAGCTGATGAAGTTCATCAGAAAGCAGAATGAAGAGATACTGGCTAACCAGCGCAGGATGAAGCCAGCAGACAACCAACGTCCTGAATCCTGACAGTTATTGAGGGGCCGGCAGCGGCAACTGAGAGCGGTAATCCTGTAAATCATTACCTTTGCATCCTAAATGCCAATGCTATGACCAAGCTAAGTGTAAACATCAACAAAATTGCCACCATCCGTAATGCACGCGGAGGCAACCTCCCCGATGTGCTGAAAGCTGCCGTTGATTGCGAACGGTTTGGAGCCCAGGGAATTACCGTTCATCCCCGTCCAGATGAGCGGCACATCCGCTATCAGGATGCGCGTGATCTGAAGCCGCTGGTAAAAACCGAGTTCAACATAGAGGGAAATCCACAGTCTGAATTTATCGCTTTGGTAAAGGAGGTCCGGCCGCATCAGGTAACCCTGGTACCCGACGCTCCCGATGCCATCACCTCGAATCAGGGGTGGGATACCATCAAATACAGAGACTATCTGAAGGATGTCATTGCCGGTTTTCATGAAATGGGCATACGCACTTCCATTTTCGTTGATCCTGATCCGCGGATGGCTGAAGCGGCGGCAGCAACCGGAACCGACCGGGTGGAACTGTACACCGAGAGCTATGCCGGCAATTATTTCAGGGACCGTGAAAAAGCCATAGCCCCGTTTGTGGAGGCGGCAAAAGCAGCCACTGCCGCCGGCCTCGGCCTGAATGCCGGCCATGACCTTAACCTCGATAACCTCCGGTATTTTGTGCAGACCATTCCAAATATCCTTGAGGTATCCATCGGCCATGCCCTGATTTCGGACAGCCTCTATTACGGGCTGGAAACTACCATACAGCTCTATCTGAGGGAGTTAAAGCCCTGGCTGCCGGTTTGATGAAAATATCTGGAATTACTGAAGTGATAAAAAACTGACATGAAACTGTTTTACCGTCATTTTGGCGAAGGTCGTCCTGTAATTATCCTGCACGGCATTTTCGGGATTTCGGACAACTGGGTAACCCTGGGCAAGCGGCTTGCAGAGAAGTTCTCGGTTTATATTCCCGACCAGCGGAACCACGGGCAGTCGCCGCACAGCCCCACATTCAACTACTATGCACTGGCTGAGGATCTGCACGAGTTTATCCATGAGCACGGACTTGAACGGCCGGTCATCATCGGCCATTCCATGGGCGGCAAGGTGGCCATGAGCTACGCCCTTGAACACCCGGAAATGGTGGAAAAACTGGTGGTGGTTGACATCAGCCCGAGGCGGTATCACGGGCGGAATGTCCACTTCGATATGATTAACGCCATGATGGCCGTGAATTTTGATGCGGTCCACTCGCGTGATGAGATTGCCCGTCTGCTTGAAGCCAGCATTCCAAGCAAGCGTATCCGGCTGTTCGTGATGAAAAACCTCTACCGGAAAACCAAAACCACCTTCGACTGGCGGCTGAATCTGGAAGCCCTCAGCGCCAACCTCGATTATGTTTTCGGGTGGGAAGAGAATACGGGTGCTTTTGACGGGCCGGCTCTTTTCGTAAGGGGCGGAAAATCGGATTACATCCTGGATGAAGATATCCCGCTTATCCGCAGGATGTTCCCTCAGGCTGAGATAGAAACCATACCCAAAGCATCGCACTGGGTACATGCCGAGGCACCGGCCGAACTGTGCAGGCAATTCAGCCTGTTTCTGGGTAAGGAATGCGTTATCCCCGATTTTACGGCTGAGGCGGAAGATTAAAAAAAACCGGAGCAGTTGTTTTGCTCCGGCTTCTCTTTACGGGATATTTTCTTTTGAAAGCCTGAAGATTAGTATCTGTTAATATTCAGGCTTGAGACTGCCGCATCAATTTTTATTTCGATCTTCTTAGCGGCACTTTCATAGTTTTCGGTGCGATAAAGCCCTTTTTCGATTTTTTTGAATCCGGGGAAGTTTTTGCTGGAGAGAGCAGTTTCAATTTTCAGTTCCGCACCTGCCGACTCGGGTATCTTTATGTCGATGGATGCTGCTCCGGCGTCAATATCCAGTTTGGTATAATCGGAGCGGTCGCCGAGTTTCAGGTTTATGGCGGATGCGCCGCCATCGAGATCAATTTCACCGACTTTGTAATTGCTGAGGTCAAAATCGATGCTTGCTGCGCCGATGTTCATATCGAAATCCCAGACCGGCGTGGTGTTGAGACCCAGTTTCACCCGGTTGCCCTTGGTTCTGATCTTTGCATTCGATTCCCTGATTTTCAGCTCAATGGTACGCACATCATATTCATCCTGCGAAGTCATGCTGTAGTTTCCTACGCTGCCTTCCTTGAATAGGGTGAGCAATTGGTCGGCCGGAGCCGTTTCCTCGAGCCTGAATTCTCCGGCAGCAGCGTCGAGCTTCAGTTCAACCCGGTTAATTGCTGAGTCGAACGGCTGGAAAAGCTCCTGTGTTTCAGAAGTGTCATTCCAGTCATCCCTGTCAAACTGCTCCCGGTTGCGGCCGCGGTCAGAATCGCGCCATCCGAAATTGTAGTAGCCGGTTTTGTCATACTTCTGAACAAGGAGAACCGAAAGGGCAATGGCCACTACCGAGAAGATCAGTTTCAAGTAATCCTTAACCGGAATCAGCGAGATGCCCCAGAGAATCAGAATCAGCGGCCACAGCCTCCAGATGGTGTGCCAGGTGAAGTAGATGACTCCCAGGTTTTTCAGGATAAAAAGGGTGCCTATCAGAACGAGCATCACACCCCAGAATATTTTCTTGAAGTTCATGGGTTATGATTTAAAAGGTTTGTGTATTGTTTTCTTCATTGTTGTTCACGCTGCCGGATTCTTCATTCCGTTTGCCGCCTTTCGGCAGATTTCCGAAAATCAGGGTCAGCCCGATGGCAATCAGGAGTATGGGCCACAGGTCGCCAAAGCTGATTCTGGGGACAAACCGCTCAATCAGGAATAAGGTTCCGATGAGAATAAGGATCAGTCCGCCAATCAGGCCGCCATCCATTTTAGTGAGCTTTTTGCCGCCGGCTTCCTGCCTGACTTCTCCTGCGTAACTCTGCTGTTTGCCCTGATAAAAGCCTTCATAAGTTTCTCCCCTGCCGGTATCATCGCCCGTAGGAGTGAAACCCTGCGCGGGATTGGGCGGCTGATTGCCCGATGAATAGTTCAGAAGCATCGGCTTTTCGGGAATTACTATCCAAAGGATGATATAAATCAGCAATCCGCTTCCGCCGAATACAAAGAGCAGGACGAAAACCAGCCTCATGATTGTGGGATCCATGCCGAAGAATTCGGCCAGTCCGCCGGCCACCCCACCAATGACCTTTCCGTGAACGGAGCGGTATAATTTTCTCTCAGTCATAGTTTTGTTTTTGTTTTCGCTTAGTTTGACGCAGCGGTTTCAGGAAAGTTACAAACGAATTTGAAGTTTCGTTCAGATAATCTTCTTGCCTGTCTCTACTCTTCTGGAAATCAGGATACTAAGTTCGTAGAGCCCGTAAAGCGGAATGCAGACCAGTATCTGACTGAGGATGTCGGGAGGCGTAATAATGGCTGAAATGGTAAGCAGAATAATCAGCATGTATTTGCGGTTGCGTGCCAGAAATGCAGAGGTGACGATGCCGACTTTTGCCAGAAAATAGACAAAAACGGGCAGTTCGAACACCACCCCCAGCGAGAAAGTTACCGATACCACGGTGCTGATGTAGGAGTTAAGCGTAATCTGGTTGCTCACGGCATCGCTTACCTGATAGGTGCCGAAGAAGTTCAGGGTAAGGGGAACAATCAGAAAATAGCTGAAAAGGACTCCAAGAATAAAAAGCAAAGAGATTATCAGTACTGCTCCACGGGTATGTTTTCGTTCGTTTTCGTAAAGAGCGGGCTTTATAAACCGCCAGATTTCCCAGATAACATACGGCGCAGCCACAATCAGCCCGGCAAACATACTGATATACAAATGCATCATAAACTGCCCCGAAAGATTGATGTTGATGATTTCGAGGCTTAGATTGCCGAAGCAAAGCGCAGGGATATGAAGCATGGTGCCAAGCTTGCAGAGCAGCCGGTTTGAGATAAAATCAGGGTCTTTGGGCGCCAGAATCAGGGTGTCGAAAATGAAACTGCGGTTGATAAACGCCACGATGGCCACAACGAAAATGGCCAGCACCGACCTGAACAGATGGCCGCGAAGCGCATCGAGGTGCCCCCAGAACGACATATCGCCCCCGGCTTCGGCTGTGCTGCTTTTCGTTTTCCTGGTTTCGCTTTCGGCCATTCAGATTCTCAGTTTGAAGCACAAAAATAAGCATTCTCAGTTAACCCCGGTATGGATTTTTATCAGGCGGTTTATACGGATACTTTATTTCCGCGATTTTTCCGGAAAAAACAGGCAACTATCACCATAGCTCAGGAAACGGTAGTTGTTTTGGAGGGCAAAGTTATAGGCATCCCGCCATCCCCGGCCGGCAAATGCAGCAACCAGCAGCAGAAGAGTGCTTTGTGGCTGATGGAAATTGGTAACCAATGCATCGCAAATCCTGAAGCGGTATCCGGGAGCAATCATGATCCGCGTAAAGCCACGGATTGTATCCATCTGTCTGACGGCCATGTGGTTGTAAACTGCTTCGAGCGCTTCACGGGTGGTGATGTTCAGTTCATCGTTGTATGGCTCCCACTGCTCAATAAAAAAGTGGCCTTCAGGGAGCTTACCGGTGATAATCCGGACTCCCAGCCAATACAGGCTTTCGAGCGAGCGCATAGAGGTGGTTCCCACCGTAACAACCGGCCCGGAGTTATGCTGAAGTAACCTGCGGATAAAATTCCTTGCGATGATAATCTCTTCTTCATGCATCACATGCGCTCTGGCATCACTGGCCGAAACCGGCTTAAAGGTACCTGCACCCACATGAAGCGTCAGATATTCGAAGCTGCAGTGTCTGGCCTCCAGTTTATTAAGTACGGCGGGGGTAAAGTGCAGTCCTGCAGTGGGGGCTGCCACTGAGCCGTTGAATTTTGCATAAATGGTCTGATAACGGTTGGCATCGCTTTCAACCGGCTCGCGTTTCAGATAGGGTGGAAGAGGTACTTTCCCTGCAAATTCCAGTATCTGTTCAAAAGGGATCTCAGGTTTGTCCCACCCGAAGGTGATTTCAAAGGCATCTTCAATAGCCAGGCCCTTTTCAGCAGTCAGGGTTACTGTGCCGGAAGAAGTTTCTATATGCATCTCCAGTATGCCCGACTTCCAGCGTTTGGCATTTCCTATCAGGCATTTCCATGTGGTTTTGCCGCCTTTCTGGCCATATCCGCCCAATGGTTGAAGGCAAAACACCTCGACTCGGGAACCGGTGGTTTTCCGGAACGATAGCCGTGCTCTGATTACCCGGGTGTCGTTGAAAACAAGCATACTCCCTTCGGGGAGGTGGCTGTCAATCCTGGAAAACATTGAAGCAGCCGGCTTGCCGTCTTTAAAAACCAGCAATTTCGTGGCATCGCGCTCTTCAAGAGGAAAGCGTGCAATCCGATCGTCGGGTAGCGGGTAATCGTACTCCTGAATATTGAGAAATTCTGGCAACATGTTAGCGGTATGGGCCATCGGCTTTTGGGGCAGCAAAATTAGTTATTAACCATAAATTGGGGTATAACAAAAATTTTTTTCAAGACAAAACTATTAAACCGAAAAAGTTTTATAGTTTTGCAGCCCGAAAGCAGAAACAGATGGAAACAAGAGCAAAGATACTGGAAAAAGCAACGGTGCTGTTTCTTAGCATGGGGGTCAGGAATGTGACCATGGATACCATTGCCTCAGATTCGGGTGTTTCGAAACGCACAATATATGAGTTGTTTAAGGATAAGGACGACCTGGTGGTGCAATCGCTGAGCCGGATGATTATTAAGAACAATGAGGAGATGATGGGCATCATAACTGAAACTGAAAATGTCATTGAGGCCATTTTTCTCATTATGAAAATGGAGGAGCGGAAGCGGAGCGCATTTTCGCGGGTGTATACCGAGGATATAAACAAAGTATTTCCCTACCGTTTATGCCTCTTTGTATTCATGTAATGAGCGGCTCAAACAGTTTTCGGCATCATTTACCCTGCTCGAGAAAGGGATCCGTGAAGGAATTTTCCGCAAAGATATCAGGCTCGATCTGGTTGATAACTTCATTCATGAGCTCATCGGTCTGATTCACAACAGTGAGCGGCTCAGAATGCTCAAAGCCAGCGGCAGAGATGTACTTGTAAGCATCTTTTTGCCCTATTTCAGAGGAATATGTACTTCCAAGGGAGTAGAGCTAATGGATAAATATTTTATAAGTGTTAACGATAATACAGATCAAAGAATATGAGAACTACTTTTCTAACATTTCTGTTGCTGCTGCTGACTTCGGGATTTCTCGGAGCTCAGCAGACACTAACCCTCGATCTGGCCGGGGCTAAAAAGACGGCACTTGAATACAACAAATCAATTGCAAACGCTGATCTTGCCATACAGAAGGCATCGAAAGCTGTTTGGGCTGCCATAGCAAATGGCTTGCCCCAGTTGAACGCATCGGCCGATTATTCCAATGCTTTGGGTGCCAAGATTTCCATCCGGTTTGCCGAAGGCATGCCAGCTACCGAGATCGACATAAAGCCCACAAGCAATTTCTATCTGAACCTTAATCAGATGATATTCAGCGGGAATTATATTGTCGGGGTTCAAACGGCTAAGCTTTACGAAACCCTTGCAGGATTCAGCAGGGAGAAATCGGAGCTGGATGTGATGGCACAGGTTACCGATGCCTATCATCTGGTGCTGATTTCAGAAGAACTGCTGAAGGTGATGGAGCAAAATGAGGTGAACCTTCAGGGCATTTACGATAAAATGAGTGCGCTGGAGACCTTCGGCATCATCGAAAAGAACGATGTGGATCAACTCTGGGTTCAGGTAAACACCCTGAAGAATGTCGTAAAATCATCAGAACGTCAGCTCGAACTTGCCCGCAATATGCTTCGTCTGGTGCTGGGTGTGGATGTTGATACAGAACTGATTCTTACCGATAAACTGGATTCTATGCTTGATGCCGCCGGGAAGATGGCACTTGCCGAAACTTTCAGGGTCGAAAATCAGATTGATTTCAGAATGCTTAGCCAGCAGGAACTGGTAAGCCGCAAGATGGTGGATATGCAGAAGGCAAATGCCCTGCCTAACGTAGTTGGATTCTACCGCTTTACCCAGAAACTGCTGAAACCCGATTTCGATATGACTCCTAAAAATATGATTGGATTGCAGATGAATATCCCCCTGTTTTCGAGCGGAGTAAGAATGTCGCAGATAAAGCAGGCGCAGGTTGACCTTGAAATGGTAAAAAATAACAAAAGCTTGCTCAGCGATCAGTTGAAAATACAGGAGAAACAACTGCGCTTCAATTATAATAATGCATTGGAAACCTACCTGAATCAGAAAGCCAATGTTGAGGTTTCGAGGCGGGTTTATTCAAGTCTGAAACTCAAATATGAACAGGGAATTATTTCAGGGCTCGACCTGATTACTGCTGACAACAACTACCTGAAGGCAGAAACCGATTACCTGTCGGCCATGATGCAGGTGCTGCAGTCGGAAGTGCAATTGAAAAAACTTTACGGAAATCTGAATTAAAAAACGTTATAAAACTATGAATACTACACTGAAAACCGGTATTGTATTACTGTCTGTCATTGCTGC
>LUZO01000026.1 GCA_001603685.1 Bacteroidales bacterium Bact_23 | reverse complement strand
ATGCGTCGCCCCTGGTGATTTTATCCGTTGATAAGAAAATTACAAATTTCCGAATCCTGATTCCACTATTTTCTTGCACCACAGCGGATCCGATTTTCGATTTCTGATTTCCGATTTAAAAGAAACCGTCAGAAAGTCAAGCTCCGTAGGAGCGACATTATCGTTTGCTGATTAAAAAGGTTAGCACGAAAAGAATTATATGATTCCACAGCCATCCTCCACTATTTAATGGGGCATTCTGAAAATGGCGTAAAAAAAACAGGCAGCAAAAAACGAGGAGAAGAAACGCCTGCTTTTTGCGCCTGGCTTTGGGTGGCGACTGAAGTACATACGCGTAAGGCAGAGGGAGGATGTATCAACCTCGTTTCTTCATAGCCAAAACCGCTCGTCTGTTTTTAGCCATTTTCAGACAGCCTTGATCTTTTGGTACTTTTGGATCAAGCCAAAAGTACAGAAAAGTTAAAAGAGAGGACTCGTTGAAAATATGTAGATAATACTAGAAAAGGGGTGGTTGCCTGCCGGAACTCCACAGTGGCGGATGGTCTCATGCAACGGTGCCTTCGAGGGTTTCGACTTGGGTGCTCCGGTGCCTTCGAGAGCCTCAGGCACCAGTAAGAGCCTCAGGCATCGGAGGAATCCGACTTCTGACTTCTGACCTCTGACTTCCGACCTCCTGTCCCAACGATTTCTCCCCCGATTTTTCGCTCAGGCCACGCATATTTCTTACATTTGCGACTTAATTATTCATCAAACCTGAAAACTATCAGATATGGACGACCACAAATCTGAAATCAAAGGGCTGCCTGAGAATGCCTACACTGAGCTGAAGCCCGGCGAGGAGTACAAACCGGTGATGTCACCCGACCGGGTTTATCCCGAGGTGAATGTCCGTTCCGTACTTCTGGGGCTGCTTATGGCGATTATCTTTTCGGCAGCAGCCGCCTACCTGGGGCTGAAAATCGGGCAGGTATTCGAAGCCGCCATTCCCATTGCCATTATCGCAGTTGGTTTATCAGCCGCCTCAAAACGGAAAAACGCGCTCGGCGAGAATGTGATTATCCAATCCATCGGCGCCAGCTCGGGCGTTATTGTTGCCGGAGCGATTTTCACCCTTCCTGCGCTTTACATCCTTAACCTTGAAGCTCACTTTTACCAGGTATTTCTCTCTTCGCTGCTTGGCGGATTTCTGGGAATTCTGTTCCTGATCCCTTTCCGTAAATATTTCGTTTCGGATATGCACGGAAAATATCCGTTTCCGGAAGCTACCGCCACCACCGAGGTGCTGGTTTCGGGCGAAAAGGGCGGAAGCCAGGCCCGGTTGCTGCTGGTAGCCGGACTGATCGGCGGTATTTATGACTTTATCATTGCCACTTTCGGATGGTGGAACGAGGTGTTCTCCACCCGCGTCATTCCGGCCGGCGTCATGATTGCCGATAAGTTCAAGATTGTATTTAAAATGAATGTAGGTGCAGCCGTTATGGGACTTGGTTACATCATCGGACTGAAATACGCCGCCATCATCACCGCCGGATCGTTTGTGGGATGGTATGTGATTATCCCGGTAATATCGCATTTCGCCGACGGACAGACCATTGCCGTAGGCGCCAATGTCACCGCACTGATCAGCCAGATGTCGCCCGAAGAGATTTTCCGCAACTATGTGAGGCACATCGGTATCGGAGGCATTGCCATGGCCGGCATCATCGGCATAATCCGTTCAAGCGGCATCATTAAAGGCGCTTTCGGGCTTGCGGTGAAAGAGCTTTCGGGCAAGCACCCCGCAACTGCGGAGAGCAAACGCACCCAGCGCGACCTCCCGATGAAGGTTATCATGATCGGCCTGCTGCTTACAACGATTGTCATCTTCATCTTTTTTATGTTCGGTGTTGTACACAACCTGGGGCAGGCGCTGATTGCCCTGGCCATCGTTATGGTCATCGCGTTCCTGTTTACGACCGTAGCGGCCAATGCCATTGCCATCGTGGGTACCAACCCGGTTTCAGGGATGACGCTGATGACGCTGATCATCACCTCGCTGGTGCTGGTTTGGGCAGGACTTTCCGGCCCTGCCGGAATGGTGGCGGCACTGATTATCGGCGGAGTGGTTTGTACCGCACTCTCAATGGCCGGCGGTTTCATCACCGACCTTAAAATCGGTTACTGGCTGGGATCATCGCCCTACAAACAGCAGACCTGGAAGTTCCTGGGAACATTGGTTTCGGCGGCTACCGTTGGCGGAGTGATTATGATTCTGAACGAAACTTACGGTTTCACCGGCGAAAATGCGCTGGTTGCGCCTCAGGCAAATGCCATGGCCGCCGTTATCGAACCGATGATGTCGGGCAAATCGGCACCATGGATGCTCTATGCGGCAGGCGCGTTTCTGTCGCTTATCCTTACCATGATTGGCGTTCCCGCACTTGCCTTTGCTCTGGGTATGTTTATCCCCCTGGAGCTGAACACCCCTCTGCTGGTTGGTGGTATCATCGCATGGTATGTGACTACCCGTTCAAAAGATGAGCGGCTCAATCAGGCACGCAAGGAGCGCGGAACCCTTATCGCCTCCGGATTTATTGCCGGCGGTGCGCTGATGGGCGTGGTGAGTGCCCTGCTGAGATTCGGCGGAATCAATTTCATAAACAAGGAATGGTACGAATCAAATGCTGCCGAAGCGCTGGCACTGCTGATGTTTGCCCTGATTTCGGGATATGTGATCTGGGAATCCTTAAGGGGAAAACCTGAAGAAGAGTCTGCCGGATAACAGTTGATTAACCGTCAGACATAAAATCCTGTGCATCGGCGGAAGCGGGAAACCGATTTGCCGGTGCATACATTTGTTAAAAAACTGAAAATAAATTTAATACAATGAAAGAAGCAGTAAAAAACCGTTTTTTAAGATATGTGGGTTACGATACCCAGAGTGATGACAGTTCGCAGACATTCCCGAGCACTGACAAGCAACTGGTGCTGCTGCGCCTGCTCCGCGATGAGCTGGCTGAGATGGGGCTGACCGATGCATCCATAGACAAAAACGGTTATGTGATGGCTACCCTTCCGGCGAACAACGGCAAAAGCGGCCCGGCCGTCGGGTTTATTGCCCATGTGGATACCAGCCCCGATATGCCGGGAAACGATATAAAAGCCCGCATCGTTGAGAACTGGGATGGTGAGGATATTATCCTGAATTCTGAGCTGGGCATCGTACTCTCGCCCGCCGATTTCCCCGAAATGAAGCAATACAGGGGACAGAACCTGATTGTTACCGACGGTACCACCCTGCTGGGCGCCGACGACAAAGCCGGTGTGGCCGAAATCATGACTGCGGTGGAGTATCTCGTAAACCATCCGGAGATAAAGCACGGCCCCATAAAAATCGGTTTTACCCCTGATGAGGAGATCGGACGGGGAGTGGATTACTTCGATGTTCAGAGATTCGGTGCCGACTGGGCCTATACCCTGGACGGGGGCGAAATCGGAGAACTGGAGTTTGAAAACTTCAATGCCGCCGGAGCAAAAATCACCATTCAGGGAAAGAATATCCATCCCGGATACGCCAAAGGGAAGATGCAGAATGCCCTGCTGATGGCGATGGAGTTCAACGCCCTGCTTCCGGTATTCGACCGCCCGGAGTTTACCCAGGATTACGAAGGCTTCTTCCATCTGGTGAAAATGGAAGGATCGGTTGAAAAATCATCCATACAGTACATCATCCGCGACCATGACCGTGAGCTTTTCGAAAAACGGAAAGAGATTATGCAGCAGTGCGCCGGTTTTATGAATCAGCGGTATGGCGAGGGGAGCTTTGTGCTCGATATGAAGGATCAGTATTACAATATGCGTGAAAAGGTTGAGCCTGAGTATCATATTGTTGAGACCGCCCGCAAAGCGATGGAAGCGGTTGGTGTGGAGCCTAAGATCAAACCCATCCGCGGCGGCACCGATGGTTCGCGCCTCAGCTATATGGGGCTGCTTTGCCCGAATATCTTCGCCGGCGGCCACAATTTCCACGGAAAACACGAGTTTGTACCGGTTGAGTCCATGGAAAAGGCCACTCAGGTTATCCTGAAGATCATCGAGCTGAACGCCTGACACTGAAAAGCGGCATACTTCCTGACAGCGGCCTGCCCGGCCATACGGGCGGCCCGCATTTATTGTATTAACGATGGTTTCCTCATGAAACACTATACCATTCCGGTATTTATTCCTGAGCTGGCCTGCCCCAACCGTTGTGTCTTCTGCAATCAGCACAGCATTTCGGGGCGGGTAGTACAGCCTGAGCCCGAAGAGGCGGAGGAGATCATCAGGCGCCATCTTGCAACCATTCCCCGCGAGGGAAGCCACATCGAGATCGGCTTTTTCGGCGGAAGCTTCACCGGCATAGAACCTGATCTGCAGGAGCGTTTTCTGGAAATCGCTCACAGCCATCTGATTGCAGGAAGGGTTCAGGGCATCCGGCTCAGCACCCGCCCCGACTACATTGATGCGGAAATCCTGAACCGGCTGAAGTCGTACGGCGTCACCACCATTGAGCTGGGGGCGCAGTCGCTGCACGACGATGTGCTGAAACTTGCCGGCCGGGGCCATACCGTTGCCGATGTGGAACGGGCAGCGCTTCAGATCCGCAATGCCGGCTTCCGGCTGGGGTTGCAGATGATGACCGGCCTGCCGGGCGATACCCCGGAAAAATCCATGGAAACCGCCCGCCGCATTGCTGCGCTCAAAGCTGATTGTACGCGCATCTACCCCACCCTGGTGATACGCGGCACCGACCTTGAAAAGCTGTGGCAGACAGGAAAATATTCCCCTCAGAGCCTGGAGGAGGCGGTTAAACTGGCGGCACAACTGCTCCGGTTCTTCCGCGAAGCCGGCGTGGAAGTAATCAGAACTGGGCTACACCCCTCCGAAGAGTTGACTGAAGGCAGTGACCTGCTTGCCGGACCTTTTCATCCCAACTTCAGGGAACTGGCCGAAACCCGGATCTGGAAAAGCAGGCTTGAACCGCTGATGCAGCAGCATCCCTCCGGAAGCGCCATCACCATTCCGGTACCTGCCGCCGAACTCCCCTATGCCATAGGATACAAGGCCTCAAACCGGATAATGCTCGAAAATCACTTCAGCAGGGTTGAGTTTGTGCCTGAAACGGATGAGCAACTCCTCAAACCGCTGATTGTTCTGGACAAACGAGCCCCCCTGCCGGTGAAAAACGCACTGAAAGCTCTGGGAAACCTACATCTGCTGCAAACGGAAGGGCTTACCTATAAATCCATCAGCGGCCACCCCGATGTCTTTATCTGCCACGATGCAAGCACGGCGGTTGTTGCTCCCGCCCTGCCGGCCGGTATCGCTTCAGCCCTTGAGCAATACGGCATCCGGCTGATACGCGGCACCCAAAATCCCGAAAAGCGCTATCCCGGTTCGGCCCGTTACAATGCGGTAGTTACCCCCGATTACCTGATTCATAACCTGAAAATCACCGACCCGGCAATTTTTGAGGCTTTCCCCGACCGCAGGCAACTGCATGTAAATCAGGGTTACACCCGCTGCAACCTGCTGCCGCTCGGCAACAACCGGTTTATCACCTCAGACAGGGGCATCGAAAAGGCGCTGCTCAGCGAAGGGCTGCAAACGCTCTATGTGGATCCCACTCCGGTAAAGCTGCACGGCCAGAAACACGGCTTCTTCCCCGGCTGCTGCGGCATTCTCGGCAAGCAGATTTTCATTTGCGGCAGCCTTGCCCATCATCCTCAGGCAGAAGAGGTAAGGGCATTTGTTCACGAGGCCGGATTTACAGTTAAGGAGTTGTTTGACGGAGTACTTACAGATGTGGGAGGGATTCTGATTGTAGATTGTAGATTTTAGACTTCGGATTGAGGATTGAGAATTGGGATTTGGGAATTGGGAATTGATGAAATTTCTAATTGACCTAATTTCTAACCATCTTTCGTGGATTTGAAGCAGCTAGCGCTGCATTTGAAAATTTGAGGATTTGAAAATTTGAAGCGCCTGGCGGCGCATTTGTCCGCCTCTGGCGGATGAAGTGCCTGACGGCACTCCGCCGTGGCGGATTGCAAAATCTGACTTCTGACCTCTGACTTCTGACCTCTGACTTCCGACCTCAGTCCTTAACGGGTTACTTTAGCCTCCGCCGCGGCGGATTACTTTTATCTTTTTACTTTTATCCCCGCCTTTGGCGGTACACCACAGCTTTCTTACTTCTTACTTCCTACTTCCTACCTCCTACTTCATTTTAGACATTAGAAATTTGAGTTTAGAAATTTCTACCTCCCTCCTCTACTTCCTTCCCACCAATACCCTGGCCAGGGCGGCCAGCAAATCCACCTGATCCAGGTCTTTCAGGACTTCGCCGATTTTCCGCTCTTTTTCATCGTCGGGCTGGTCGGAGGAGATAATCTGGATGATTTCGCGCGACTGCCGTCCGGTGATAAAGTCCTCAAGCCCCATCAGTCCGCCGCTTTCGGCCGGTTCATCCTTTTTTGGCAAACCGAAAGATTCCAGCTCGTAAATGGTGGCCTCCAGTATCTCCCTACCCATCTTTTTGCATACATCCATCTGCGACATCCTGCCGGTAGCATCGCGCAGCGACCAGGAGCTGAAATCGGGCTGAATGGCGCGTATCAGCTCAACCTTACGGGAGTCCTCCCCGAAAATACGACCAAGCAGTATCATGGCATTGGTTTTCCACGATTGAAGGTCAAAAGGCTTCTGATCCAGACGGTCAATCAGCTCCTCAAGCAGTTGTATCTCTTTGGCAGGCATGGCAAAACGGATTAAAAGGTTCGTAGCGCTAAATTAACGGTAATTTTAATGCGAAATACTTCGGGGAGAGGGAGGAAAATGATCAATAATTAATGAAGTTTAATTATCTCATTTCAATCTTCACTTTGGTCTTTCTTAATTCCTCTCTCCACCACCTCAATCTCCTCCTCCGTAAGCCCGTAAAGCTTATAAACCAAACGATCAATTTCGGATTCAAGGGAGGAAGTATCGGCTGTTGGGATTTGATAATAGAATAACTTTATTAATAGTTTAGTGGGTTTACAAACAACAATTTCCCTTATTTACAAAAATA
>LUZO01000025.1 GCA_001603685.1 Bacteroidales bacterium Bact_23 | reverse complement strand
CGCACATAATCGCCGGCAGGGTTGGGTGCAGGGGTTATGGGGATCAAACTGATGCGGGCCTCATACTCCTTGCGGGTGGGTATATCCTTTACATCAACAATTACCTCGCAACTGCTCAGGTCTATGGTTTTTGATACAATAGGATCAGGGCAGAGGTAATCGTACTCTCTGGGTGCAGTGTATATGCTGTCGTACTCAAGGTTGGTGTTGAATTTCATAAGGATAATGTCCTGATTTAGTTCGCTGCCAACCACGGCTCCTGAAAGCAGTTTGTCATCACTTGTTACTAAAAGACCAAAAGGAGAGTGTGCTGTGGGATGTATAAAAGAATTTTGCCAT
Source organism: Bacteroidales bacterium Bact_23 (assembly GCA_001603685.1). Taxonomy (GTDB): domain Bacteria; phylum Bacteroidota; class Bacteroidia; order Bacteroidales; family Lentimicrobiaceae; genus Lentimicrobium. The sequence goes on along the minus strand of LUZO01000025.1, from coordinate 3,029 downwards.
CCTCCTAAGGAATCAAGTTCATGCAAGCCAAACCATCCGGGGTAAAAATTTGTACTATCAGCATACAAAATATTGGTAAATAACCTGCCGTCTGAGGTAAAGGAGGGATTCACCATAAACCCTTCCACCCATTTATTTCCAGCCATAGGAAATTTGGGCAATGAGTCATGAACAAAATTGCCCAAGCTATCAATTACAAGTAACATTGGTGGATAGGCCATTGTTGAACGTTCAATTGCCCCTAAATAAAAATTCCCACTTGATTTTTGTGTTGCCCACCCACCCATTGAATAAGATAGGGTATCTGATGACTGAAAAGCGCTAACCCACTCTTCCTGCCTGCTGCTGTCGGCAAAAACAGCCATGGCTTTAAGCCTGCAATCGTTGTGAACACCTCCTGTACCGGCCGGCTCATCGCACCAATAACACAACCCGCTAATAAAAAAGTTTTCGTCGGGGGTGACAACCAAATCAAACGGTTCATTATAACTTATATAAGGGTGATTTGCGGTTAAAGCATAGGGTTCAATCCAGAGTACATCACCCGCGGAGTTTAAACGGAATAGATGTATTCGAGGATTATTACTGTTGGCATTATATCCCATGGTTAGCAAAATGTAACCCCCATCGCTCAATTGTTTGATTTCAACCCCCCAATCCGGGACACCATCGGTTCTGAACACTTTGCACCATTCCAGGTCGCCACAGGCATTAAGTTTTATTATTCCAATATCCCCCAAATAGCTGGAGCTGGAGCCTTGTGCTGTGCATATAATGCTACCTCCATCTTCAGTATTATCAATCGAAAATGGACGATTTATCTCATCATTTATATTCTCGAAGCCAAGTTGTATTTGATACAAAATGTTGCCATTAATATCTGTTTTTATTACCCAACCTCTAGTGTCAGGGAAGTAATTAGTTGCACCAAGAACCAAAAATCCATTATCATAGCTTTCGGCAAGATTTTGAAATATATCAAATCTGCCTGATAAGCCATAAATTTTTTCCCAGAATTGCCCTTTTGTTGTATTGAAAAAAAACAACATTGAAAACATCAAAATTATTGTACGCATTTTGTCGAATATAAAAGAGCAGGCAGAGAATGGTAAATTCACCTCTGCCTGCTAAAATTAGAAATTTTATTTAGCAATCATAAATCGTGAACCGGCAACATTTTTATTGCCAGAAACGAGTTTAATGTAATAACTGCCTGAGGAAAGTTCACGAGTATCAATAATAATTTGGTCAGCTCTTCTGCCAAGATTACTCATTTTTACAACTTTGCCTGATTGGTCAGTTAATTGATAATAGAGAGAACCATTAAACTCATCCACTGCATATTCAATGGTGATATAATCCTTTCCCGGATTGGGATAAATTCTTATAGTACCATTTGAAATTTCAGGAGTTTGAGCTTTAGGTTTCTTCACCTCCATGCTCTTGGTTAAATCGGGTACAAGGTATGGCTCATCGTATTCCAGCAGGTTATGAGCCACCATAATACTGTGTGCAGCAGCAGATACAGCATTGGATGGGCTTTCAACAAAATTACTTAAATCTTCAAATTCTTCTTCTGATATCTCCGGATGTTGAATCAACCATTGCATAAAGGCCCATTGTGCGGTATGTTCTTTTGCTTCTGTTTCAGTAAAAGAAACCTCATTGGGTATAGAAGTCATATGATTAACAGCGGCTAAAGTATCGCCATTTTCAAGCATTACCCAGGCCTGTTGCATCAGCGAACGTGCACTGCCATCGGCAGCGAGCAAGGCAAGCAAAGTATCCACCGGCACAGGTATGGTATCGGTAAGAGCGGCGGAAAGCAAACGGTTAAAGCCGTAGTTATAGAACTGCATTTCAATATCCCTTTTTGCTTCCATCAGCTCCCTGGCCGAGAGCACAAATACCCCTTCGAGGATTTCATCTCGCATGTATTCCGGCATGGGTTCCAACCGCATATCTAGTTCCTGAATCAAGTTTTCTGATTTCGCACTGTGGGGATTGGCGACCATGATGTCGCGAATCATGGCATTGTTAAACAATTCCTCACGTTTGATGGAAGATTTTAACACGGTGTCGGAAACATACGGTGAGATTTGTAATAAGGAGTTTCTAACCATAAGGGCCTCGCCGGGCGAAGCAAGGTTCACTTCAAGCACTTTATCGGCAGTTTCACCATCGTCAATAAGCGAATTCAGAGTTTCTGTTTTATTGTCTGCTTCCTCTTTATGGGCAGCGGTTTCTCCATCAATAATTGCCCCCCCCCCGCCTCCGGTTGTGTTCGGAGGGCAACAATCTATTGAATAGTTTAATAATGGTGCTGGGTACCTTAAAACCTTGTTTACCGTGACTAAGTTAGGATAAACTCTCGGTTCATTAGTAGGATTATGGTGAAAATAATTCACTAACTCGCCATCGTTGTATATACCGTAGCTAGAAAACATATGATTGTTAGAAAAGAGGTTCCCGGCAGGTGACTTGCAATCGGGGCCGTTGCTACCCTGGTTATCGGCAATTCCCATACCGGTTGCAGCAGGGTTGGTTTTTAAAACGGCAATGTCATATTTAGGCCAATTTGTTCCGGTAAAAATGTTACATTTTAACATTAAACCAGTACTTCCATTTGAACTCCTGTTTAAATCCTGTGAAACAATGCCATATTGAAGCTGATGAAACTGGTTTTTATAAATCATGTTGTTTTCGGCACCACTTTGGTTGACAATTATACCACGGAGTAAGTCTGAATATGATAAATCTTCATTGCTAAACCTGTTTTCTTCCACAATGTAACCAGTACATCTGTCGAGATACAATCCTGTGTTTTTTGGATACAATTTTTTAATATCAAATTCATTCAACTTGATCTCAATATTTGAAGTCGCAGCAGCAAAAATTCCACAATCATTGTGTTCAAAAGAAGAATTGGTTACTTTAAAAGGCTTGCCGGGGAACTTGTTGTTGGAATATATCCCATATTGCAGCTTAATAAATTCACTCTTTTGGTATTCATTAGCAGGGCATGGGAC
>LUZO01000024.1 GCA_001603685.1 Bacteroidales bacterium Bact_23 | reverse complement strand
ATTAACGATTGTAATTTACAAAATAGTTTGGACTATTTTGTAAATACAATTCGTATAAAATCCGATATTCCGGACAGTTATTATGAAAGTGATTACCTATAATGTGAACGGCATCCGTTCGGCGATTGAGAAAGGGCTGATAACCTGGCTGATGCGCGAAAGGCCCGATGTACTGTGCATTCAGGAGACCAAGGCGCAGCCGGACCAGATTCCGCAGTGGGAGTTTGAGGAGCTTGGATATCACTGCCACTGGTTCTCAGCCGAAAAGAAGGGATACAGCAGCGTGGGGCTGCTCAGCCTGAAGAAGCCGGATGCAGTGTTTACCGGCATTGGGATTGACCGCTATGATGCGGAAGGGCGCCTGATATGCGCCGATTTCGGCGATGTTACCGTTGCCAGCATTTACCACCCATCGGGAACTACCGGCGATGAACGGCAGGCGTTTAAAATGGAGTGGCTGGAAGATTTTTACGATTATGCCCAAAACCTGCTGGAAAGCCGCCCCAACCTTATTTTGTCGGGCGACTACAACATCTGCCACCGCCCCATTGATATCCATGATCCCGTGCGAAATGCCAACAGCTCCGGTTTTCTGCCCGAAGAGCGGGAGTGGATGGAGGAGTTTCTGAACAGCGGATTTACCGATGCTTTCCGTTATTTCAACAAATCGCCGCACAATTACACCTGGTGGAGCTACCGCGCCGGCGCCCGCAAACGGAACCTGGGCTGGCGCATCGACTACAATATGGTAAGCAATCCGCTGAAAAGCAGGCTGCTGAATGCCGGAATCCTTTCAGAGGTGGTGCATTCCGACCATTGCCCCACTTTTGTGGAGGTGGAGTAGGAAGGGGATTTGAAGATTTGATCCGCCTGGCGGCGCATTTGAGTCCGCCTCTGGCGGATGAAGCACTTGGCAGCGCATTTGAAAATTTGAAGCAGCTGGCGCTGCTCCGTCGCGGCGGATGAGGCGCCTGGCGGCGGATTTGAAGATTTGAGGATTTGAAGCGCCTGGCGGCGCATTTGAAGCACTTGGCAGCGCATTTGAAAATTTGAAGCAGCTGGCGCTGCTCCGCCGCGGCGGATGAGGCGCCTGACGGCGGATTTGAAGATTTGAGGATTTGAAGCGCCTGGCGGCGCTCCGCCGCGGCGGATGAAGATTTAAGGATTTGCGGCCCCGGCCAGTGGCCGTGGCATTTGCAGCCTCCGCCTTTGGCGGCTGGTCCGCCTCTGGCGGGTTACTTTTCACTCTTACCTCTTACTTCATACCTCTTACCTCTTACTTCATACCTCTTACCTCTGGCTTCGGACTTCTTACCTCTGATTTTTCCCAACTCAAGCTCCGTAGGAGCGGCATTATGGTAGAAAAAATGGCCCGTTAGAAAATAAGCTCCGTAGGAGCGACATTATCGTTTGCAGGTAATAGAATTTTTTTGCCACTAAGGCACCAATCGAAGATCCCGCGCATACGGGAGACACAGAAAAGCACAAAAGGCATCCGTCTTTATTAGTGGGATTGTGTTTCCGTGTCTTTGTGGCTTTTCTTTTTTAGCCACTAAGGCACTAAGACACGAAAAAACACAAAAGGCATCCGTCTTTATTAGTGGGATTCTGTGCTTTTGTGTTTCTGTGGCAGTAAAAAGGTCGCTTCATTGGGATATGGAAAGCTCCGTAGAAACGACTATTTGATTTGCAGACGATAATGCCGTCCCTCCGGGACTTGTGGGTTTTCGTTATTGTCTGATGCTACCATAATGTCGTCCCTACGGGACTTTTTAATAAATGATTGGGGCGTCAGAAAATCCAGCTCCGTAGGAGCGGCATTATGGTAGAAACGAATGCTACGCCAGAAGATCAAGCTCCGTAGGAGCGACATTATCGTTTGAAAATAAGAGCGGTAAACCCAAGGTGATTTGGCTAGCTTTGTGAGAACGCATGTGTACCTGCGGACGATAATGTCGTCCCTCCGGGACTTGTGGGTTTTCGTTATTGTCTGATGCTACCATAATGTCGTCCCTCCGGGACTTGTGGGTTTTCGTTATTGCCTGATGCTTCTTCCTGGTTTTTGCGCTGCTGCACGGATTGGCATTCCCCTGAATTGTGTTACGGGAATCATAGGCTTTTGCGTAAAAATCAACCATCCGGATTTAAACCTTTCCGGGTTTTCGTTGTTTTACCTTTTACATCATATTATGATAATTTGATATTGATTAATTGCCTGTGCTGGATCTGTACAGCATAATGCTTTGAGAAGCAATTATATAGTATCAAAAAGCAGCCGGACGCCTAATCCGCACTCCTTTATTCCGGCATAGAGACAAGAAAAGCTGTTAATCTCCGGCCCGTCAGGGGGGCAACTGAGCATTGCCGGGGAAACAGCTTTCTTTTTCGGGTGCTTTGCAGTTTCAGGCTATGCTGTTCTGCCGGCACCCATACTTATCCCTCTCCTCCACCAGTTTTATCTGATCAGCGTTACGCTTCCGGTAACGGGGCTGCTGCTGAGCCTGGTTACATACGAAGGAGCTTCAAAGGCAATGACATATACAAACGAATCGGGCGGGGCAAGTACACCGTTGACCGTTCCATCCCATCCTTCACCCGGATCGTAACTTTCGTAAAGTAGCTGTCCCCACTTCGAATAGATGTGCATCGAGTAGTTCGAAGGCTCCCAGCCCCTGAAAATAGGCCTGAAGATATCGTTCAGTCCGTCGCCGTTGGGGGTGAAAGCGTTGGGAACCAGCAGTTCAATGTTGCAGGGTACCAGGGTAACCGCATCCATGCCGCGGCAACCGTGTTCATCCTCAACCTGTACCCAGTAATCGCCGGCTTCGATGGCCACCATACTCTGGTAAGTAGAGCCGTCGTGCCACAGGTATGAGGTGTATCCGCTTCCCGGATCGAGCAGAACGGGACGGCCGTAGCAGATGGTATCGGCATAGCCGATGTGGATGACGGGCGAGGTAAATACCTCTACCTCAAGCTCAGCCTCAGCCTTACACAGGTAGCTGTTGGTGGCAACCACGGTATAGCTTCCCGAATAGTTGGTGAGTGCGTTGCCCATATTCCAGTACTGTCCGGTATGGTATTTTCCGCCGGGGCCTGTCCAGTAGTAGTCGAGCAGTTCGCCGGTGGCGGTTCCCGCCATCAGCGTCAGCGAATCGCCGGTACAGTAGGTGCCGTCGCCCAGGGTAAAGATTTCCGGGCTGGGCAGAATCTCGGCGGAGCCATCCACATAGATGCCCGGCAACTGGTCGTTGCCCGATGAGAAGATGATGCACTGCAGCCAGTTCCAGGTAAGGGCGGTATTGCCCGGTGCAAGTGCGTCGAAACTCAGCGAGAACAGTTGCTGTCCGCTGGGAACCGTAGCCGACCCGTTGAAGATTGAGAAGCGGATCTGCAGGATGTTGCCGGTGATGCTGAAACTGAATTCACCGCCAGCCAGATTTATATTCTTGTCCAGCAGTCCGTTGAATGAGATGATACTGGGATCGAACTCAAGCTCCAGAATAAAGGAGGAGATCTCATAGAAATCCCTGGAATCCACCGGAATAATCACCGGCAGGTTCATACAGTAGGTTACATTCTCGGTGGAGATCTGCACCTCGCCGATTACGGTGTTGAGGATGTCGAACTCTTCGGTTACGATACAGCCGTCGGCATCCCTTACCCATGCGGTGTAGTGACCCACATCCAGGTTGGTGAAGGTGTTGGAACTCTGCCAGTTAACGCCGTCAAGGCTGTATTCCAGCGGTTCGGTGCCGGTGGCAATGATGGTAACGCTTCCGTCGGGTACGCCGTTGAAGGCATTGTGAATGTCGAGGTTAACAATCTGTGGCGGAGGTACCGCGCCCACGGTGACGCCCGTAAGGCTGATGCTGCATCCGGCCTCATCCCTGATCAGGATGGTGTAGGTTCCGGCGGCCAGATTTTCAAATTCAGGTTCGTTCTGCCATCCGCCGGCGCCCTGCAGCATAAACTGGAGGTTTCCGGTTCCGCCCGAGGCGGTAACCACTATGCTTCCGTTGTCTTCGCCGCAGGTGGTGGGTGTGGTATCGGCCTGGGCCGTGATGGGATCGGGTTCGGTGATGGTGATTTCGGCAAGGAATACCTCACAATCCTGATAAGCGGCATCGCGGATCCAGGTTCTGTAGATGCCGGGAGCCAGGTTGCTGAACACCGGCGCCGGCTGCCACGATGCTCCGTCGCTGATGCTGAACTGATAGGTGCCGTAGCCGCCCGTCATCATGGTGAATTCGATCACTCCGTCGTTCAGTCCGGCGCAGCTTACCGGCAGGGCAACCGGTACGGCCGAGAGCAGTTCGGGTTCGCCGATGGTGACGGTTCCGAGATTTCTGGTCTGTGCAGGATCGCTGGCATCGCGCATCCAGACGGTGTAGGTTCCGGCAGCCAGTCCGCCGAAGTGCGGGTCGGCCTGCCAGTTGGTGCCGTCGATGCTGAATTCGTAATCGCCCGAGCCGCCCGTTGGATTGATGATGGTGATGCTTCCGTCGTTTCCGCCGAAGCAGGTAACATCGCTATGGCTGAGCTGGGCGGAGAGTGCGCCTGCCGGCAGAATTTCAACGGTTTGCAGCAGTCTGTAGCAGTCGGGGGCGTTGGCATCGCGGATGTAAACCTCATAAATTCCCGGCGCCAGATTGGTAAAGTTGCCGTCGTCATGCCAGGTGAGGCCGCCGTCGATGCTGTACTGATAAACTCCCGAACCGCCGGTGGGGTTGGTGATGGTTATGGTACCGTCGTTGGCGCCAATCAGGGTTTCGTTGGTCCAGTTAACATCGGCGTGAAGTACATCCGGCTGGCCAATGGTTACGCTTCCAATTACTGAGCTATTGGCCGGATCATTGGCATCGCGCATCCAGACGGTATAATCTCCGGCGATGAGTCCGCCGAAAGTGGGATCGGCCTGCCAGTTGGTACCGTCAATGCTGAATTCGTAGTTGCCCGATCCTCCTGAGGGGTTGATAACAGTAATGGTACCGTCATCGCCACCGAAGCAGGTAACATCGGTATGGGTCAGCTCAGCAGTAAGCGCTCCTGCAGGCAGAATGGTAACCGTTTCGAGCATTCTGTAGCAGTCGGGCTGATTGGCATCGCGGATGTACACCTCGTAATCACCGGGTGCCAGATTCAGGAACTCACCGCTTGTCTGCCAGTTGATTCCGTCGATGCTGAATTCATAGGCTCCCGAACCGCCGGTGGGGTTGGTTACATGAATGGCTCCGTCGTTGGCTCCGGGCAGGGTTTCATCGTCATGAGTCACGGTAGCGGCAAGTATCTGCGGCTGAGTGAGGGTAATTATTGCCAGGGTTACTTCATTGGCCGGGTCATCGGCATCGCGCATCCTTACGGTATAGGTGCCGGCAATCAGGTTTCCGAAGAAGCCGTTTGTCTGCCAGTTGATTCCGTCGATGCTGTACTCGTAATTGCCTGAGCCTCCGGAAGGATTGCTTACGGTGATGCTTCCGTCGTTTCCGCCGAAGCAGCTTACATTTTCACGGTCAACCTCAGCGGTAAGTGCGCCGGCCGGCTGGATGATGACGGTCTGCAGCATGAGGAAGCAATCGGGTGCATTGGCATCGCGGATGTACACATCGTAAGCGCCGGGTGCCAGATTCTCAAACAGGCCGCTTGCCTGCCAGTTGTTTCCGTCGATGCTGAACTCGTAATTGCCCGATCCGCCGGTGGGGTTGCTGATGGTAATGGTACCGTCGTTGGCGCCGGGCAGGGTTTCGTTGGTCCAGTCCACATCGGCGTAGAGTACCTGAGGCTGCGAGATAATTATCGTTGTCAGCGTTACCTGGTTTGCGGGGTTGTTTGCATCGCGCATCCTTACGGTATAGCTGCCGGCGGGAAGATTGGCAAAGACATTGGATGCCTGCCAGTTAACGCCGTTCAGGCTGTATTCGTAGTTGCCCGATCCGCCCGCGGGATTGGTAATGGTGATGGATCCGTCGGAACCTCCAAAGCAGGTAACATTGCTGCCGTTAACCGTAGCCGTGAGTGTTCCTGCAGGTTCAACCACAACGGTTTGCAGCAGTACGAAGCAATCGGGTGCATTGGCATCGCGGATGTAGGCCTGATAGGTACCGGGTGCCAGATTCTCAAACAGGCCGCTTATCTGCCAATTGATTCCGTCGATGCTGTACTCGTAATTGCCCGATCCGCCGGAAGGATTGGTAATGCTGATGGTTCCGTCGTTGGCGCCGGGCACGGTTTCACCGGTAACGGTAACCTGGGCATGCAGGATGGCAGGCTGTGTGATGATAACGGTTCCCAGTTCATAAGTAACGGCCGGGTCGTTGGCATCGCGAATCATTACGGTATAGCTGCCTGCCGTCAGGTTACCGAAGTAGCCGTCGGGCTGCCAGCTGGTTCCGCCGTCGATGCTGTACTCATACACGCCCGAACCTCCCGTAGGGTTGCTGATGGTGATGCTTCCGTCGTTTCCGCCGAAGCAACTTACATTCTCATGGTCAACCTGAGCGGTAATTTCACCGGCAGGCAGAATCTGCAGAGTTCCCAGGTTTACGACACAATCGGGATGGTTTGCATCGCGGATAAATACCATATAGAATCCGGGTGTCAGTCCGGTAAATACGCCGCTTGTCTGCCAGATAATTCCGTTGATGCTGTACTCATACACTCCCGAACCTCCCACAGGATTGCTAACGGTAATGGTTCCGTCGTTGGCGCCCGGGGTGGTTTCATTGGTATGTTGTACCTGAGCATCAAGGAGTCCCGGTTCAATGATGGTGATGGTAGCCAGGATAGCCGAATTGGCCGGAATATCCGCATCGCGGATCATCACCACATAGGTTCCTGCAGCAAGGCCGGTGTAGCTGCCGTTGGTTTGCCAGCTTGCACCGTTGTTGATGCTGTATTCGTAATTGCCCGAGAAGGCGTTCTGAGGATCGGAAATGGTGATGGTTCCATCGGTGGAGCCGTGGCAGGTGATGTCGGTGTATTCTACCGTTGCGGTAGGCACCTGAGCGGCTTCAATTTCTATTATACCGAGCTGTACGAAGCAGTCGGGATGGCCGGCATCGCGGATGTACACCTCATAGGTTCCCGGTACCAGGCCGGTAAAGATGCCGTCATTGTGCCAGGTCAGCATGCCGTCGATGCTGTACTCATAGTTGCCGGATCCGCCTGAAGGATTGGTAATGCTGATGGTTCCGTCGTTTGCACCCGGATGGGTTTCGTGGGTGAATGTCACGGTAGCAGCCAGGATGGCCGGCTCGGTGATAACAACGGTATCGAGCACGACTTCATTGCTGTGGTCGTTGGCATCGCGCAGCATCACCACATAGGTGCCCGGCCCCAGATTGGTATATAGGCCGTCGTCCTGCCAGGTAGCTCCGCCATCGATGCTGTACTGGTAAACGCCCGAGCCGTTCATGGGGTTGATGATGCTGATGGTTCCGTCATCGGCCCCAAAGCAGGTGATGTGGGAGTAGAGTACCGAAGCGTTCAGGTAACCGCCGGGCAGAACCTCAACCTCTTTAATCATAATGTAACAGTCGGGAGCGTTGGCATCGCGGATGTAAACCTCATAAGTTCCGGGGGCAAGTCCGGTAAATACATTGGATGCCTGCCAGTTGGTCCTGTCGAGGCTGTATTCATAGTTGCCCGATCCGCCGGCAGGGTTGTTGATGGTGATGGTTCCGTTTTCAAGGCCCGGGAAGGTTTCGTGGGTAACGAATACGATCCCCGAGAGAATCTGCGGTTCGTCAATCACAACGGTAGTCAGGATTACCTCATTTTCCGGATGGTCGGCATCGCGTAGCCTAACCTCATAGCTGCCGGGCAGCAGGCCGGTAAATGTACCGCTGCCGTGCCAGGTGAGGCCGCCGTCGATGCTGTATTCGTAGCCCGCGGTGCCGTTCTGCGGATTGGTGATGGTGATGGTTCCGTCGCTTCCGCCAAAACAGGTAACATCAGTGAAGTCCACATCGGCGGTAAGCGCATCGGCCGGCTGAATCTCCTCTTCCTGAAGCAGTACCACGCAGTCGGGGGCGTTGGCATCGCGGATATATACTTCATAGATGCCGGGAGCAAGACCGGTAAATTGATTTCCCGGCTGCCAGGTTATGCCATCGAGGCTGTATTCGTATGCACCTGAACCTCCGGCAGGATTGGTAACGGTTATGGTACCATCGTTTGCTCCGGTGTAGGTTTCATCGGTATGGGTTACGGTGGCGGTAAGTTCATCGGGCTGGGTAATGGTAATGACGGCCAGGGTTGCCTCGTTTTCCGGATGGTTGGCATCTCTCAGCATAACGGTGTAGCTTCCTGCCGCAAGGCCGGTAAATGTGCCGCTGCCGTGCCAGGTAAGGCCGCCGTCGATGCTGTATTCGTAGCCGGCGGTGCCGTTCTGCGGATTGGTGATGGTAATGGTTCCGTCGCTTCCGCCAAAACAGGTAACATCAGTGAAGTCCACATCGGCGGTAAGCGCATCGGCCGGCTGAATCACCTCAGTCTGAAGCAGTATCACGCAATCGGGGGCATTGGCATCGCGGATGTAAACGGGGTAGCTTCCCGGAGCAAGGCCGGTAAATACATTGCCCGGCTGCCAGGTTATGTTATCGAGGCTGTACTCGTATGCGCCCGAGCCACCGGCAGGATTGGTAATGGTTATGGTACCGTCGTTGGCGCCAAAGTAGGTTTCATCGGTATGGGTTACCGTGGCGGCAAGCTCATCCGGCTGGGTGATTACAACGGTTACTGTTACTACGGTTCCTGCGGCATCGGTAACGGTAACGGTGTAGGTTCCCGCTGTTAGTCCGGTGGCGGTGGCGGTTGTTTGTGCCGCCGGGTCGTTCCACAGATAGGTGTAGGGCGGAACGCCTCCGGTAACGGCGGCGGTTGCTGCACCGTCGTTTCCTCCGTAGCAGCTTACATGCTGAACATCGGTAATGGTTACCACCAGCTCAGGTATGGGATCGGTGAGGGTAACGGAAGCGGTGCCTTCGCAGCCGTTAATATCGGTAACCAGCACGGTGTAGGTTCCTGCTGTCAGTCCGGTTGCGGTGGCAGTGGTCTGTGCCAGCGGATCATCCCACAGGTAGGTGTAGGGCGGAGTTCCTCCGGTTACCGTGGCCGTGGCTGTTCCGTCCGTACCTCCCGGAGTGGTGGGATCGGTGTGGGTTACGGTTACCAGCAGTTCGTCGGTAATCACGATATTCATTGTAGCCTGGGTATAACAGGCATTGGGATCATCCGGAGTAAAGGTGTGGGTAACCATTCCGGCTACACCGGTATTGATGGCCGGGGGATCCCAGGTTCCGACGATTCCTTCGAGCGAAACTGCGGGCAGTCCCGGTGCCGTGCTGTTAAAGCAGAGCGGGCCGATCTGTGTAAAGGTGGGGGTAAGCTCTTCAATAACGGTAATTGTCATATTAACGGCTACACCGCACTGGCCGTCATCCGGCGTAAAGGTAAAGGTGAAGGTTCCTGCCACGGCGGTGCTGATGGCTGCCGGGTTCCAGGTTCCGGTTATGCCGTTCTGCGAGGTAGCCGGCAGACCGGGCGGGGTGCTGTTCTGGCAGAGTGGTCCGATCTGAGCAAACTGCGGAGTAACCTGATCATCAATGGTGATGTCCAGGGTGGTTACTACCGCGCACTGTCCGCCATCAGGGGTAAAGGTGTAGGTAAAGGTTCCCACTGCGGCGGTTGAGATGGTTGCCGGGTTCCAGGTTCCGGTAATTCCGTTGGTCGAAATTGACGGCAGGGCAGGGGCGGCAGCGTTCAGACAGAGCGGCCCGATGGGGTCGAACTGCGGAACGGTTATCTCCTCAACCGTGATGATGGCTTCCGTTGCCGAGATGGCATCGCACCCATTGGCATCGGTTACCATATAGAACAGGGTGTAGGTGCCGGGCAATGCAGCGGTGAAGGTCGGATTTTCAAGGGTGGCATCGTTAAGCATGGCGGCGCCCGTTCCAATCCACAGGTGGGCGGTGGCCGGTTCGGTACCGCCGGTGTGGTGGCCGTTCATTACAAGGGTTTCGCCTTCACACAGGGTGGCCGTAAGCGGGGTTATCGAAGCAATCAGCTCAGTGGGCTGGGTTATGGTTACGGTAGCGGTGGCCTGCGCGCCCTGCGAATCGGTAACGGTAACGGTGTAGGTTCCTGCTGCCAGTCCCGTTGCGGTGGCGGTGGTTTGTGCCAGCGGATCATTCCACAGATAGGAGTATGGTGGTACGCCTCCTGATGCGGTAGCCGTTGCCTGTCCGTCATTCCCGCCAAAGCAGCTTACCTGCTGGTCAACTGTAACGGTAACGGCCAGGGGTGCGCCGGGATCGGTGAGGATAACGGTAGCGGTGCCCTGACAGCC
>LUZO01000023.1 GCA_001603685.1 Bacteroidales bacterium Bact_23 | reverse complement strand
CGTTAATGCCGATGGTTAAAATATTTAGACCAATTGAGCAAAGCGATAATTGGTCTATTATACTTTTCCGATCGGTATCAGGCCGGATTTTGGGAAACGGATGCATATGAAGCTACCATATTCAGAAAGCGATACCTTGGGAAACGGATGAGTTGAAATATTCAGGCCGGATAGGCTCCGGAATGATTTTGTACGGTTTAATCGTTTTCCAACCCTTTCAGTTTTTCGATTTGCCTTCTGTCTTTTTTAGTCGGCCTTCCCGTTCCCCGGTCGCGTTTTTCGGCATTCAGCTCCTTCATGAATTTAATGCGTTCGTACTCTTCGACGGGGGTGAGGTCTTCGAGCGATTCAGGCACCAGCTTGGCCGATACGCGGTTGTGTATCAGTGCGGTAACTTTCAGTGTCCGGGTCAGCGGGCCGAGGCTTACGGTGATCACATCGCCGGTTTTGAGGTTGCGCGACGGCTTAACGGCTATGCCATCCATTTTCACTTTACCGGCGCGGCAGGCATCTCCGGCCATGGAACGGGTCTTGTAAATGCGTACCGCCCACAGCCACTTGTCAATGCGAACTTCATCAGCCATGCCGGATTATTTTTGGCGATAGTAGATTTCAATGGGAACGCCGTGAAAATCGAACTGTTCGCGCAGGCGGTTTTCCACATACCGTTTATAGTTGTCGTTCACATACTGAGGCAGGTTGCAGAAGAATACGAATGCCGGGTACGTCAGTTTTAGCTGGGTAATATACTTGATTTTCACATACTTGCCTTTGACGGCCGGTGGTGGGTTATCGGTAACAATCGGCAGCATGATGTCCATCAGCTTCCGGGTGGGAATGCTGCGGCTGCGGGATTCATACACCCTGTTTACGGTTTCGAGGGTTTTATGGATGCGCTGCTTGTTGATGACCGAGGTGAAAATGATGGGTACATCGGTAAACGGGGCGATGCGTTCTCTGATCATCTGTTCGAAATTTTTGTGGGTATTGTTCTCTTTTTCAACGAGGTCCCACTTGTTTACCACAATCACCACTCCTTTATGGTTTCTTTGGATAAGTCCGAATATGTTAATGTCCTGGCTCTCCAGGCCCTGGGTGGCATCCAGCATCAGCACGCAAACATCGCTGTTTTCGATGGCTCTGATGGAGCGCATAACGGAGTAGAACTCAATATTTTCGGAAACTTTCCCCTTTTTTCTCAATCCGGCGGTATCCACCAGCAGAAAATCGAAGCCGAAGCCTTTGTAGCGGGTGTAGATGGAATCGCGGGTGGTGCCGGGGATATCGGTTACGATATTTCTTTCATCGCCGAGCAGCGCGTTGATCATGGACGATTTGCCGACATTCGGGCGGCCTACAAAGGCGATTTTGGGCAGTTCGGGCAGTTCGGGCTTTACAGTGTTGCTCAGTTCCAGTACCACATCGTCGAGCAGTTCGCCTGTTCCCGAACCATTGATGGCAGAGATCTCATAAACTTTCTCAAATCCAAGCGAGTAAAACTCAATGGCTTCCGCCGAGCGGCCGGCATTATCCACTTTGTTGGCCACCAGGAATATCTTTTTGGGAGAGCGCCTGATGATATCGGCTACATCCTCATCCATGGTTGAAAGCCCTTCTTTGGCATCGACCATAAAAATGATGACATCGGCTTCTTCCATTGCCAGTTCCACCTGTTTTCGGATGGCATCTTCAAACACATCGTCGCTGCCGGTAACTACGCCTCCGGTGTCGATTACCGAAAATTCAATGCCGTTCCAGTCGGAAATACCGTAGTGCCTGTCGCGTGTAACGCCGCTGGTGGGGTCAACAATGGCTGCTCTCTGGCCGGTGAGGCGGTTGAAAAAGGTTGACTTTCCTACATTGGGGCGGCCAACTATTGCAATAATGTTCGACATATTCAGGGAGAATTTCTTTAATCCGGAGGCAGGAGAGTATGGGTTATTCCGGGCTCCGGTCGTGTTCTGAAACAACAAAAGCCTTGATTCCAAGGCTTTTATCTTTTGGTAGCGGGAGCAGGATTCGAACCTACGACCTTTGGGTTATGAGCCCAACGAGCTACCTCTGCTCCATCCCGCACTTTAATTCCGCTCTTTTGAAACGGACTGCAAAGATATATTTTGTTTCTTTGCCAACCAAATTTATTTGCAACTATTTTTCAAAATGGACCATAAATCAGGTTTTGTGAATATCATCGGCCACCCGAATGTTGGCAAGTCCACGCTGATGAACGCCCTGGTGGGCGAGAAGCTTTCCATCATTACATCCAAGGCCCAGACCACGCGCCACCGCATTATGGGAATTGTGAATGGCGATGATTTCCAGATTGTCTATTCCGATACTCCGGGGATGGTAAAGCCGCACTACAAACTGCACGAATCCATGATGAAGTTTGTGGATACCGCCATCGAAGATGCCGATATCTTTCTGCTGGTTACCGAAAAGGATGATGCCCCGTTCGAGGAGTCGTTCATCGCCAGGCTGAATGTGCTGAAAAGGCCGGTGATTGCCTTGCTTAACAAGGTTGATCTCTGCACGCAGGAGGAAGTAACCGTTCTGCTCGGCAAGCTGAAAGCACAAATCCCTGATGCTGAGGTAATCCCCGTTTCGGCGCTTCACCGCTTCAACCTCGAAAAGGTATTTGATACCCTGCTTGAAAAGCTTCCGTTTTCGCCGGCCTACTATCCGAAAGATGAACTGACTGACCGCTCCATGCGTTTTTTTGTTTCTGAAATCATCCGCGAAAAGATTTTGCTCTATTACAAACAGGAGGTCCCATACTCGGTAGAGGTGGCTGTTGATGAGTACAAAGAAAAAGAGTCAATCACCCTGATTGTCGCCACCATTTATGTATCCAGAGAATCGCAGAAGGCGATTATTCTGGGGCATCACGGCAAATCGATAAAAGGGCTGGGAATGGCAGCGCGGAAAGACATCGAGGAGTTTATCGAGTCGAAGGTGTATCTTGAACTGAGGGTTAAAGTGAATAAAAACTGGAGAGACGACCCTCAGCAGTTGAAGCGGTTCGGGTATGAATTATAAAGCCACAGGTTTTCTGTTTATTTTATTGAATTTCAGATTAGTTTGTTTTCCGTAAGGGGGCAAAAACCTTCCGGTCAGGTTGTTTTCATGCAATCAAAATCAGATATATATCTAAATAGATAAATAAACACCGGCCGGTTTGGTTAATTATGTATGATTTTCTTATTTTTGCGCACTTTTAACCACCTAAAACTGTTTTATTTATGGAACATTTACCGGTTAGCATTCCTTTGTATGCTTCCATTCCGTTCTTTGCCATGCTGATGACGATTGCAGTTGGCCCCCTGTTGTTTCATCACTGGTGGGAAAACAACAGAAACAAACTGATTGTCTCACTCGTACTTGGTATTCCGACAGCCATCTACCTGATTGCTACCGGGTTTTTGCACAACCTTGAGCATCAGCTTATTTTCGACTACATCCCCTTCATCATCCTGCTTGGAGGATTGTTTATCATTACCGGGGGGATAAATCTGAGTGGTGATATTCAGGCCAAACCCGCAATCAACACCCTGTTTCTGGGCATTGGCGCCGTTCTTGCCTCGTTTATGGGAACTACCGGTGCTGCCATGTTGCTGATCCGTCCGGTTATCAACACCAATCAGCAAAGAAAATACAAGATGCACACCATTCTGTTTTTCATTGCCATTGTTGCCAATGCCGGCGGTATCCTCACCCCGCTGGGCGATCCTCCCTTGTTCCTGCTTTATCTCAGGGGCGCTCCCTTTACATGGTTCTTCCAACTGGCTCCCGAATGGCTGTTTGCCAACAGTCTTCTGCTGATTATTTATTACATGTTCGATAAATATTACTACAAGAAAGAGCCAGCCGAAAATATTGCATTCGATAGGACACATATCCAGCCCATCAGAATGAGGGGTACTTTCAACTTCATTTTCCTTGCAGGTGTGGTTCTTTCGGTTGCTTTCCTCAATCAGCAGTACATCCCTGCCATTAAAGACAATGCCTATCTGGCATTCATCCGCGAGGCAACCATTCTGCTGATGGCCGGCCTGTCGCTCTATTTCACTTCGAAAGAGCTTCGCGAAGCCAATAAGTTTACCTACGGACCCATTATCGAGGTTGCATACCTCTTCCTGGGTATTTTCATCACCATGGTCCCGGCGCTTATCTGGCTTGAAACCAATGCAAAAACCCTTGGCGTTGAATCGGCTGCACAGTTCTACTATGCAACCGGTGCACTGAGCTCGTTTCTCGACAATGCCCCCACGGCGGTATCGTTCTACAACCTGGCCCTCGGCCTTACCGATCCCAATTCAACCGGCCTTGTTGCAGGCATTCCCGATTACTATCTGAAAGCCATTTCGCTCGGAGCCGTTCTTTTCGGTTCGATGACCTATATCGGCAACGGCCCCAACTTTATGGTAAAGGCAATTGCAGAAGAAAGCAAAATCAATATGCCCAGCTTCTTTGGCTATATGATTAAGTTTTCGCTGATTATCCTGCTGCCGATCTACATCATAACTCAGCTGCTGTTCATCTGATAAGCAGCCGGTAAAATTCATTCCGGAGGTCCCGAAAGGGGCCTCTTTTTTTTTGCGCACAGGCGGAATCCGGCGGGAATAAATTTGCCGGTTTTACCGGAAATGCAATCTGAAGCAGCCAACAAAAAAAGGCTCCGAAAAGGAGCCTCTCTCTGCGAAGACCATTTGTTTACGAATGGTCGGGGGGGTGTCGCGTTATCTTTGTCAGAACGGGCAGCATTCAAGTTCCTGGCGCGAGCGGTAGTTTCTGTTCGAGAAGCCGAAGCCTCCGGTGTTCCGGCCGCGGTTGAAGATGTTGAAGTCGTCCAGTTCGAGAATGATGGATACTTCGTGCGAGCATCCTGTCACGGTTCTGATCTCAGTGAGTACAAAGTCGTAAGTATAGTTGATTTTCATCCGGGTGTTGTTCGATAGCGGCGCATTCAGTCCGAGCATAAAGATCAGGTCGTTCGACTTGGTAAGCTCGGTGGTGCGGTTGCGGAACCATACTCCGGTATAGATTGATGATTTCAGAATATTAACTCCCACGGCGTAGGTTTTGAAATCGGCCTGCGATTCAAAAATGAAGCCGGGGTTGAATTTGAAGCTGTTTTTGTTGGCTTCCTGACGCTGGAAGTACATTTTGTCGCCCATTCCGTCAACTTCCAGAATCAGATCTCCGGTGATGGCCAGTTTCCTGGGCAGGGGAGCGGTGAGTCCGAGGAAGGATTCGTTGGGCCTGAACAGGTGATGTACGGCCAGCCCGAAAGTTCCCTGAATGGCGCTGAATGTACTGCTGCTCTCGGTAAATCTGAAGATGCCTCCGGTTGCGAAATCGGGATAGAACAGATTGCCGTTTTCGGGCGCCTGGAACGCCGACTCGTAGATATTGCCGTAAACGGCATGCAACTGGTCGGTGAATACGAGGTTATCCCAGTTCAGACCTTTCTGCACAAACGAAGTCATAATTCCAACCTGGGTAACCATGTTCTCCTGCAGCGGGACCCTCACCGAAGTGGAGAGCCCGACTGCCGAAGTTTTCAGGTAACCCGTTCCGGCATTGTCGTTCATAATTGCCAGTCCAAGGCCTCCCGATCCGGGAATGTGGCGCTCGGCGATGTCCATACTAAAGTTGTATGTACGCAGCTCACCGGGCAGTTGCGGCCACTGATCGCGGACATGGAACCTGGCTCGCATACCGGGATTCAGCCCCACGGCGGCCGGGTTGTAATAAACCGGATTGTTATAGAATTGCGAGAATAACGGATCCTGAGCAACCGAGGTTTTTACAAACATCAGGGCTAATATGGTCAGAATGGTTAAGCTTATCTTTTTCATGACTTTAAGTTTTTTGTCAGTTAATCTGAGTTCCTTATTACCTTACCTGATGAGAGTTACAGTACCATAAGTTTTTTCAGGTATGTTGGTGCGTTTACCTGCGTCGTTGCCGCGCCAGATGGTTCCGTCCTTGAATACGGCGGTAGCTTTCCACATGTAGGTATCCTGCGGCAGCATATTGCCGTTGAAGCTTCCGTTCCATCCTTCGGCGGGAGCGCCGTTGGCATCCAGTTCGGTGGAGATCCACAGCAGGTTGCCCCATGTGTCATAAACTTCCATCTTATAGCTGCGCAGGTTGATTCCCACAGGCTTGAAGAGTCTGACCGATGCATTCGGGTTATTGGGCGAGAAGGCATTGGGTACCCACAATCCCTTGAACATCAGGTCGTAATCCATCTTCAGGGTGTCGGGGCAACCGAACTCGTTCAGCGAAACCAGGGTAATCTCATACTTGCCGTCGGCCGGGAAGTTAACCACGGGATCAATCTCGAACGACTGAATTCCGGTGCTGAAATCCCACTCGTAAGCGGTAGCTCCGATTGAGCCGTTGGTGAAGAGTACGCGTCCCTGAGTGTTCTCATAGTTCTCCTCCATCGAGAAGGCACTGATGGGTTTGGGATGTACAACCAGCGGTTTCGAAATGGTATCGCGGCATCCGAAGTGGTCAACAACCA
This sequence comes from Bacteroidales bacterium Bact_23, assembly GCA_001603685.1. Lineage (GTDB taxonomy): Bacteria > Bacteroidota > Bacteroidia > Bacteroidales > Lentimicrobiaceae > Lentimicrobium. The sequence continues at coordinate 21,883 of LUZO01000023.1, read as the reverse complement.
TCAGTTCCACATTGTATTTACCCGTGTTTTCGAAAATGAAGTGCGGGTTCTGTACGCCGGCCAGGCCAAGCATCCTCAGCGAGTCGCTGAATCTCCACCACCACTGATCTATCAGGGTATCGCCGGCTTCGGTCAGGTCGGTGAACAGGGTGTGGTTGTTCTGGCAGGCTACGCTGTAGTCGAATCCGGCAACCGGCAGGTTGTGTACCCTGAGCGGATGGCCAATGGTGTCGGTACAGCCGTAGGTGTTGGTTACGGTGAGCAGGGCATGGTAGGTGCCGGGCCTTTCGTAGCGGTAAGCCGGATTTCTGGTGGAAGTGGTGTCATAAACCGAATTGGGGTCGCCAAAGTTCCAGAACCACTTCTCAATCCTCGATTCACTCCACTCTGACTTATCGGTGAAGATGGTGTTGTTGTTGAGACATACATCCGGTGCGAAGAACTTTGCAACGGGCGACTTCAGTACCTTCACCGTGCGGATCAGGCTGTCGCTCACCGACTTGCCGGCAATGCTTGCCGATACTACCAGTTTAACCTTATAGGTGCCGCTCATCGCATAGGTATGGGTAACCGTAGGTTGAGCCTGGGTGTAGGTGAGGGTTTCGCCATCGCCGAAGTCCCAGCTCCACTGCGAAATCGGATGTCCGCATACCGAGTGGTCTTCGAAGGTGAGTTCGTGACGCTCGCAGCTGAGGGTATCCAGATGGTCGAACAGTGCATTGATGCAGGGCATACGGTCAACTTCACGGGTAATGGTTGCCTCGCAGCCGTTAACGGTAATTACCGTCAGGCTTACATTGAATACGCCGGAAGTGTGGTAGAAGTGACTGGTATCAGCCGGTGCCGAGGTCAGGGTGTCGGCAGTGCCATCGCCGTAATTCCATATCCAGGTGGCAATGGGGCTTCCGTTGCCGGTGGAGAAGTCGGTAAAGTAGATGGTGCTGTCGCAGGCGCCAGGTACATAGCTGAAGCCGGCAACGGGAAGTTCGAGAACTTCAACCCGCTTGTAAACGGTGGTTTTGCAACTGTTGACATCGGTGGCAACCAGCGAAACCAGGTATGAGCCGGTACTTGCAAAGTAGTGCTGCGGGTTGCGCAGGGTAGAGGTGTTGTGGATTCCCGAAGCAACATCATCGAAATTCCACTCAAAGGCAACCAGTGAGTCACCGGCCGGAGCCACCAGCACCGGAGTAAACAGGGTGGTGTCGCCGAAGCAGGTTACGGAGTGGTCGATTTCAACCTTAAGGCCTGCAGGGATACATACCTGTTTTACAAGGGTATCGGTACAGCCGCGCATATCGGTTACAATGAGTTTTACATTGTAGCAACTGTCGGTATGGTAGAAGTTATGATGCGGATTCTGCAGCGTTGAGGTGTAGCCGGGAGCGAATTCCCAGTTCCATCCTGTGATGGCACCCATATAGCTTGATGAAGCATCCTGGAAGTAAACCGAACCGTTTGAGCAGGCATTGGTTACATAATCAAATGCTGCAGTGGGGCCCGGGAATATCTGTACGGGGATGGTAATGCTTCCACTGCATCCGCTTGCGGTAGTAGCCGTGAGGGTTACATTGTAAACGCCCTGAGCGGAGTAGTTATAAACCGGGTGCTGTACGGTTGAGGTATCGGTACCCGGAGCGGCATTCGGGTCGTTGAATTTCCACAGCCAGCCGGTAATCGGTTCTCCTGTTACTGAGTAGGAGAGGTCGTTGAAGCTGGTGCTGTTGCCGGTACATCCGCTGTTAAAGGTAAATGCTGCAACCGGGACGGCTCCGATGGTAATCGTTTGGGTGGTGCTGTTGGCGCATCCGTCGTTGTTCATCGCGGTAAGGGTTACCTGATAGGTTCCGGCAACATTGTACACATGTACCGGTGATGAAGCGTGCGATACGGGGCTTCCGTCGCCGAAGTTCCACTCCCACGAAGCGATGCTGGTGAGATCCATTACGGCCGGGTCGGGTTCAAATTCAACCGGTTCGCCTACGCAGGTGCCCGAGTTGATGATGAAGGCCACTGCCGGAGGAGGTGTGATAACCACATCATGGTTAACCACGCTGACACATCCGCTGGCGCTGGTGGTTTCAAGGGTTACGGTGTAGGTTCCCGGGGCGTTGAAGATATGTACCGGATGCTGCAGGTTGGAGGTGTTGGCAATGCCCGATGCCGGATCGCCGAAGTTCCACAGCCACTGTACAAGGGCGGTTCCTCCGTTGGTGGCACTCTGGTCGGTAAACTGAACCTGCGAGCCCTGGCATCCGCCGTCAAAGGTAAACTCTGCCACGGGGCCGGGGACGATCATTATCGTCATACTGGCTGAAGCATCGCAACCCTGCAGGTTGGTTACGGTCAGTTTAACGCTGTAAGCGCCTGCATTGGCATAGGTATGGGTAACATTGGGGTTGCCCGGTGCCGTTACAAGCTGGCTCTGTCCGTCGCCGAAATCCCACAGCCACTGGGTGATTACGCTGCCGTTGTTCACCGACAGATCGGTAAACTGTACATCTGATCCTGAGCAGGCGGGTGTGGAGAATCCAAACATGGCCTGGGGACCGGGAACAACGCTTACCGGATGTTCAACGGTAGCCGTGCAGCCCATATTGTCGGTAATGGTCAGGCTTACATAGAAGATGCCGTGCGTGGTGTAAATATGCTGCGGGTCGGCTTCGGTGGAAGTGGTGCCGTCGCCGAACTGCCAGAACCATGCCAGCGTAGTGGCCTGATTTACAAAGCCGGTGCTGGTAAACTGTATGGTATCGTTCGAACAGCCGTTGGTGAATACGAAGTCAACATCGGGTGCAGGAGCAATGACGATATCCATGGTGGCGGTATCGGCACAGCTGTTGGCAGTGGTTACAATCAGGCTAACGGTGTAGGTGCCGGGCTGTGCATAGATATGGGTGGGGTTCTTCAGCGTTGAGTTGTTGTTTACGCCTGAAGTCGGATCGCCGAAGTCCCATGCCCAGTTTACAATATTTCCGCCGCCATTGGTCTGCGAGAGGTCGGTAAATACAACCGGCTCACCCAGGCAGGCATTGGTAGCGTCGAAGTTGGCAACGGGATTCGGAGTTACCTCTACCAGTCGGGTTACGGTATTTTCGCAACCCAGCGAGGTGGTAATGTTGAGGGTAACATTGTAGAATCCCGGATTTGCATACTGATGCTCTACATTCGGATTGTTGGGGAAGGTAACGGTTACGGAGTTGCCATCGCCAAAGATCCACTCCCATTCGGTGATGTAGCCGTCAGCAGCATACGACAGGTCGTTGAATACCGTCTTTGTTTCGAAACAGGTAGGCTCATCGAAGCTGAAGAAGGCTACCGGTTTGGCTGCAACGGTCACCAGATGGCTGATGGAGTTGCTGCATCCGTCGGTATTGGTAATGGTAAGGGTTACGGTGTAAGTGCCGGCAGCGGCATACAGATGCTGCGGGTCGCGGTGGTTGGATTGCTGTCCGTCGCCGAAATCCCATGCATAGGTTGCTACCTCATTCACATTCACCACAGTGGCATCGGTATAGAAGTTGGTCAGGGTCTGCTCGCATGAATCATCCCAGGTGAATTCCACTGCGGGAGCTTCGCCCACGGTAATGGTTTTGGTGATGGTTCCGCTGCAATTGTTGAAGTTGGTAACGGTAAGGGTTACATCGTAGGTGCCGGGGGCGCTGAAGATGTGTTCCGGATTTTCCAGATCGGAGTGGTTGAAGATGCCCGATGCCGGATCATCAAAATCCCATGACCAGCTTTCTACATTACCAGCTCCGTTCGGGAAGGATGCATTCTGGAAGCTTACCAGAAGGTCTTCGCAAAGGGTGGTGTAGTAGAAGTTGGCTACCGGATTCGGAGTTACGGTTACCTGTGTTGACCAGCTGGTTTCGCAGCCGAATGAATTCTTAATGCTGAGGGTTACCTCGAAGATACCTGAGTTGGCGTAGGTGTGAGCCACATTGGGATCGTCGGGGAAGTTAACGGTTACGGTTGGTGAACCATCGCCGAAATCCCATACCCACTCAGTGATGTAACCGTTCTCGGTCGACGACAGGTTGTGGAACTGAGTGGGTTCACCCAGACAGTTGGGGGTGTCGAAGCTGAAGAACGAGATCGGTGTGCTGTAAATCTCAACAATGTGGGTAAGCTTGCTTGAATAACCTGCCGTATCGGTGGCGGTAAGGGTTACATTGTACACTCCCGGTGCGGGGAAGGTATGGGTGGGGTTCATCACATTCGAGTAAACTCCGTCGCCGAAATTCCAGTGCCATACGGCAATGGCATTCACATCGGTAATAACGGGGTCAACCGTGAATTGTGTGGGCTGTCCTGAGCAAACCGGGCTCCAGGTAAATTCAAGGTCGGGAGCCTGATTGATGTAAATTACCATTTCGTCGCTCACACTGCCGCAGCCCGAAACGCTCTGAGCAGTCAGGATCAGCGTTACCGAACCGTTGTTGATATCGGCATTGCTGGGCTGGTAGGTGGGTGTCAGGGTATTCTCATTGGTGAGGGTTCCTGTTCCGGTCGAAGTCCAGCTGAAGCTCTGGGCATTGTTTACCGAAGCACCGGTAACCGTGTAGTTGCACAGGCGGCAGATGGTGGCATCCGGTCCGGCATTAACCTCAGCCAGCTTAATGATGGTCAGTGTCTGGCTGTCAACGGCATCGGCACACGGAGGATTCGATGCGATGAGCGTCAGGGTTACGCTGCCTGCTGCAACATCGGCCGGGCTCGGGACATAGGTTGCTGTCAGTGAGGATCCGTTGATGAAGGTTCCGGTTCCGCTGGTTGTCCAGATAACGGATGCGTAGTTGTATGCCTGTGCATCGGCAATCACATGTTGTTCGCCCTGGCAGATGGTCTGATCGCTTCCGGCGTCAGCCAGGGGAGCCTTTCTGATCTGAAGCGTCATATTGTCTGATGCGGTTCCTGAGCAGGGTGCCGATGAGAAGCCGGTGAGGGTAAGTACCACACTTCCGGCTGCAATGTCGGCAGCACTCGGGTTGTAAACCGGATTCAGCGCATTGGCATTGCTGAACGAGCCGGTGCCTGAAGTTGACCACAGCAGATTGGCGTAGCCGCTTGCCGTAGCAGTGTACAGGCTGTAAGTCGATCCTTCGCAGATGGCATCGCTGATACCCGCATCAACACTAACCTCGTGCTGGATGTTCAGTTGCTTGTAATCCGTTACCACCGGGCAATTGCCATTGGTGGCGGTCAGGGTCAGAATTACCGATCCGGCTGCAATATCGGCGGCACCCGGGGTGTAGGTCGGATTCAGGGTGTTGATGTTTACCCATGTTCCTGTACCCGATGAACTCCAGGTGAGGTTTGCATAGTTGCTTGCCGTTGCATCGTTGATGGTGTACGATGAACCTTCGCAGATGGTTTCATCAAGACCTGCAAACACAACCGGTGTTTCGCTGATGTAGATGGTCTTGTTGTCGGCAAGCGGGTTGGTGCAGGGTGCCAGCGGATTTGCGGTAAGTGTAAGGATGGCGTATCCGTTGGCCAGGTCGCCTGCGCTGGGGACATAGGTAGGCATGATGCTGGTTGCATTGATCAGCGTTCCGCTGCCAAATGTAACGGTCCACTGCAGGCTTGCATAGTTCGATGCGCTGGCTCCTGTGATGGGTGCGGGGCCGAAGCAGATGTTCATATCGTCGCCTGCGTCAACTGTGGCGCCCGGGGTGATGCTCAGTACCATGAAGTCGGAGTGGTCGCCGCAGGGGCTCTGTCCGTAAGCGGTCATGGTAAGGGTTACATTGCCCGTTGCCAGATCGCCTGCCGACGGGATATAGGTGGCATTCACCTCTGTGGGATTGGTGAAGCTACCTGTTCCCGAGGTAGTCCAGAGGATATCGGCATAGTTTGATGCAGTGGCTCCGGCCAGATAGAAGTTGTCGCCGTAGCAGGTTTGTCCGTTGGGGCCAGCATTGGCCTGTGCTGCGCCATTGATGGTAAGAATCAGCGCATCCGAAGCCTGAATTGCACAGGGGGCAATGGGGTTGGCTGTCAGGGTGAGGATTACCATACCGTTGGCGATATCGGCTGTACCCGGAATATAGGTCGGGGTGAGTGAACCGTTATTCACAAATGTACCGGTGCCGCTGGTGGTCCAGTTAAGGCTTGCATAATTGGTGGCTGTAGCGCCTGTTACCATAAATTGCGATCCGCCGCAGATGGCTGCATCGGGGCCTGCATTCACGGTTGCTTCCGGAACAAGGAAGAGCACAACTTCGTCGGAAACATTTGAACAGGGGCTGTTGGCAAAGCCGGTAAGGGTCAGGGTAACGGTTCCTGCCGCTATGTCGCCTGCCGACGGTGTATAGGTGGTAACCAGTGTGGAAGTGGAGGTGAAGCTTCCGCTTCCGCTGCTGCTCCATTGCAGGGCAATGTAGTTCGAGGCTGTGGCATCGGCAATGGTGTACGATCCCGGAGGACAGATGGCTGCATCGGCGCCGGCGAAAATCTGAGGCTTACGCTCGATGGTGAGCAGCATGGCATCGGTTACATTTCCGGTGCAGGGTGCCTTGGGTACGGCTACCAGGCTGAGAACCACATTTCCGTTGGCAATGTCGGCATTGCTGGGGATATAGGTCGGGCTCAGGGTGTTGCCGTTCATAAAGGTACCCGAACCGCTGCTGATCCAGCTTATCGACTGGTAGTTTGAAGCTGTGGCGCCGGTAATGGTGTGCTGCATGCCTTCGCAGATGGTTACATCGGCACCTGCATATACAACCGGAGCGTCAGACAGGTAAAGAATCATGTTGTCGCTGACATTGCTGCACGGTGCGCCGGCATAGCCGGTCAGGGTGAGGGTTACATTGCCATTGGCCATATCCTGTGCCGACGGGGTGTAGGTGGTAATCAGTGAAGTTGCATCGCTGAAAGTACCTGTTCCGTTGGTACTCCACTGAACCATTGCAGCAAACGACTGGGTAGCTGTCATGGTGGTGTACGGACCTGCGGGGCAGAGGGCGGTATCGTCGCCGGCAAATACCTGAGGCGTACGGGTAATGGTAATGGTAGTGGCGTCACTGGCAGCAGTAGCGCAGGGCGATACAGGCGTGGCGGTGAGGCTGAGGATTACCGTACCGTTAATGATGTCGGCCGTACTCGGGATATAGGTCGGAGTCAGTGAGTTACCGTTGATGATGGTTCCGGTTCCTGAAGTAGCCCAGTTAAGTGACTGATAGTGTGATGCGGAAGCGCCGGTAATGCTTACATGGCTGCCTTCGCAGATCAGATGGTCGGGGCCTGCATTGGCAGTCGGGGCATTCGAGAGTAACAGTACGATGTTGTCACTTACAGCCGAACAGGGGCTGTTGGCAAAACCGGTCAGGGTCAGGGTTACGGTACCATTTGCTATATCAGCAACCGAAGGCGTATAAACGGTTACAAGGTCGCTTGTGCCGGAGAAGGTACCGGTTCCGGTTGAAGACCATTGCAGGTAGCTGTAATCGGCAGCCGTTGCGGTATTGGTGGTATAAGGTCCTGCAGGGCAGAGGCTTGCGTCATTACCGGCGAAGATTTTGGGTGTGCGGGTAATGTTGAGCTGCATGGCATCGATGGCGGGAACTGCACACGGCGCCAGCGGATTGGCGGTCAGTGTCAGGGTCACCCAGCCGTTGTTGATGTCGTCGGTTGAGGGGATATAAGTCGGAGTCAGGGTGTTGCCGTTTACGATGGTTCCCGTTCCGGAGGTTGTCCAGAATACAGACTGATAACCGCCGGCGGTTCCGCTAAGGATGATGTTTTCACCTTCGCAGATCGTCTGATCGGCACCGGCATTGGCTACCGGCGAAGGAATCAGTACCAGCACCACATCATCGCTTACATTTGCACACGGGCTGCTTGCATAACCGGTAAGGGTCAGCGTTACGGAGCCGTTGGTAATGTCGGCGCTGCTGGGGTTGTAAACGGTAACCAGCGAAGTGGGATCGGTAAAGGTACCGGTTCCGTTGGTGCTCCACATCAGGTGTGTGCAGTGGCTGGCAGTTGCCGTCAGGGTGGTGTACTGATCGGGCGGGCAGATGCTTGCATTGGCTCCGGCAAATACCTGAGGTGCACGGTTGATGGTAACCAGCAGTGCATCGGTAGCGGGGGTAGCGCAGGGAGCATAGGGCCATGCGTTCAGAGTCAGCGATACCAGGCCGCTGTTGATGTCGGCGGTGCTGGGGATATAGGTCGGGGTAAGGGTATTGCCGTTCAGGAAGGTACCCGTACCGGTGGTTGACCAGCTTACCGACTGATAGTTGCTTGCCATGGCGCCGCTAATGTTGATGTTGCTGCCTTCGCAGATGTTGAAATCCGGTCCTGCATTGGCGGTGGGCGCCTTGATAATGCTCAGCAGCATGGAGCTCTGGGCATCCATCGTACAGGGGCCGTTGCCGGTGGCTGACAGGGTAAGAATTACATGCCCGGTTGAAATGTCGCCGGCTGAAGGTATATAGGTGGCATTCAGGGTTCCGTTGTTTACGAAGCTGCCAGAACCTGAACTTGTCCATACCAGACTTGAGTAGTTGCTGGCTGTCGCGCCGGTAATCAGATAGCTGGAGCCTGCGCATATTGCGTCGTTCGGGCCTGCATCGGCATCCGGCAGCGGAACTACGGTTACATGAATGATGTTCGACATTGCCGATGAACAGCCGTTGGCATCGGTAACAACTACATGGTAGTCGCCTGCCACCGTAACCACGATGCTCTGGGTTGTCTGGCCGTTCGACCAGCTATAGCTGGCATAGCCGGCCGGAGCGGTAAGTACTACCGATTCGCCGTCGCAAATTGTGGTGGGGCCTGAAGCCGTAATTACCGGAGGAACGGTAGGTGCATAGACATTTACAACGATTGTATTCGACGGATCGCTGAGGCAGCCGTTGGCATCGGTAATCTGTACATAATAGCTTCCCGAGGTGGTAACGGTAATATCCTGAGTGGTTTCGCCATTCGACCAGAGGTAGGCTGCAAATCCTGCGGGAGCGCTGAGTACAACGCTGCCACCGGTGCAGAATGACACCGGTCCGTTGGCAACAATGTTCGGAGTGGGCGCCTGCAGTACGGTCACACTCATCGGTGCCGAAGGCTGGCTGGCACATCCGATATTGTCGGAAACTACCACGGTGTATGAACCCGAAGTGGTTACCGTAATGCTCTGGGTGGTTTCGCCATTCGACCACAAATAGGAGGCATAGCCCGATGATGCGGTCAGAACAACACTTCCGCCTTTGCAGAAAGTGGTGGGGCCGCTGGCTGTGATGGACGGGGTAGCAGGGTAGGGATGTACATTCACCGTTACCGAGGCTGAAGACAGGCTGTTGCAGCCGTTCAGGTCGCCTACGATTACTGAGAATACTCCGCTGTTTGTTACCAGAATACTCTGGGTTGTTTCACCATTCGACCACAGGTATGAGGCATATCCAGCAGGTGCTGAAAGCGTTACACTGCCGCCGGCACAGAAGCTGAGCGGGCCGCCTGCGGTGATATCGGGAGTTGCAGGAATCGGATGAACGGTTACGTTGATGTCGGCCGACGGCAGACTGACGCAACCGAATGCATCGGTCAGCGTTACATTGTACACGCCGGCGGTGGTTACCGTAATGCTCTGCGAAGTCTGTCCGTTGTTCCACTGGTAAACGGCATATCCGGCAGGAGCGGTAAGTACAACACTTTCGCCCTGGCACAGATCGGTTGAGCCGGTGATGGTAATATCGGGAACAAACAGCATGTGAACATTAACCGTAATTTCATTCGAAGGCAGGCTTGCGCAGCCGGTTGCATCGGTAGCGGTTACTGAGTAGGTACCAAAGGTGGTAACCACAATACTCTGAGTGGTTTCGCCATTCGACCACAGATATGAAGCATATCCTGAAGAGGCTGTGAGTTCAACACTGCCGCCTTCGCAGAATTCAATGGGTCCGTTGGCTGTGATAACCGGCGCTGCGGGCATCGGGTTAACGGTTACCGCAAGGGTTGAGGCATTGCCCGAACCGCATCCGTTCTGGGGAGTTACGGTTACATTGCCCGAAACGGCGGTGGTAGAGTAATCAACGGTTATGCTGGTGGTGCTCATGCCGGCAACAATGGTGGCTCCCGCCGGAACGGTCCACTGGTAGGCAGTTGCTCCGCTTACCGGATTGATGGTATAAACTACTCCATCAGTATTCTGGCAGATGCTAGCCGGTCCCATGATGATTCCGGGATTTCCGGGAAGCGGGCTTACGGTAACCGGATAGGCTGCCGATACGGGGCCGCTTCCGCAGATGCTCGAAGAGGTTACATAGATGTCGCCCGAAACAGCCGACATCGAGAAGTCAACTACAATGCTGTGGCTGTTGGCGCCCGATACGATGGTGGCTCCCGAAGGAAGTATCCAGTTGTAGGAAGTGGCGTACGGTACGGGAATTACAGAGTAGCCAACGCCTGTCTGGCCGGCGCATACATTCTGAGGCCCGGTGATTACCGGAATTCCGGTTGGTTGTGAACTGATGGTCAGAATCATCACATCGGAGTGTGAGCCAAAGCAGGGGGCTGCACCCTGAACGGTCAGGATCAGGTTAACCGAACCTGCAACACGGTCGCCGTTCGACGGGATATAGGTCGGAGTGAGCGAATTGCCGTTTACGATTGAGCCGGTTCCGCTCGAAGTCCAGTTAAGGGTGGTATATCCCGAAGCGGTAGCGCCTGAAACGGTAAAGCTTGCTCCGCCGCAGATTTCGGCATCGGGTCCAGCATAGGCCAGAGGGCCGTCCTTGAAGGTGAGCATCATCTCATCGGAGGTGCTGCCTGCACAGGGTGCGGGTGATATGGCTGTGAGTGTCAGGATTACACTGCCGTTCAGGTAATCCTGCGTACTCGGGTTATAGGTCGGAGTAAGGGTATTTCCGCTGACAAATGTACCGGTTCCGGTTGATGTCCAGCTGATGGCTGCATAGTTGGTGGCCGAAGCGCCGGTTATGGTATGGCTTGCGCCGTTGCAGATCTGTGCGTCGGGTCCGGCATTGGCGGTGGCACTCTTCAGAATGGTCAGCAGCATATTGTCCTGAACATTGGTAAAGCAGGGGGCATGGCCCTGAACATGCATGGTCAGGGTTACGGCGCCAAGCGCGATGTCGCCGCTGCTCGGGGTATAGGTCGGATGCAGGGTGTTCTGATCCGAGAAGGTTCCGGTTCCGGAGCTGGTCCAGTTAATGCTTGCATAGTTGCTGGCTGAAGCGGTGCTTACCGTGAACGGAGTGTTTCCGCAGGTGCTGGCATCGGCGCCGGCACTGGCGGTAACGGGTGCGCCAATGGTCAATATCATCTGATCGGCAGCCATGCTGTTGCAGGGTGCTGTTCCGGTAACAGTCAGGGTCAGGGTTACGCTGCCTGTGGCTATATCCGCTGCGCTGGGGGTATATACCGCATTCACCAGTGTGCTGTTTGTGAAGAAACCGCTTCCGCTGGTTGTCCAGTTCACTGCCGAGTAGTTGGCAGCCGAAGCATTTACAAGCTGGTAGGTGCTTCCGCAGGCTACCGCATCGGGGCCTGCATTGGCAACCGGCAGACGCTGAATGGTAAGTACCATTTGATCCACATCGGTGCTGTTGCACGGAGGTGCGCCATGCAGGGTCAGGGTCAGTGTTACCGATCCGGCTGCAATGTCGGCGGCACTCGGATAGTAAACAGGATTCACGGCTGCCGCATTGCTGAAGGTGCCCGATCCGCTGGTTGTCCACAGCAGGGTGGCATAACCTGAAGCGGTGGCTGTTGACAGGGTATGGCTATTGCCTTCGCATACGGCTGCATCGGCGCCTGCATAGGCCATCGGGCCGTCCTGGAGGTTCAGCTTCATGGATGAGGTGGCCTCTCCGGTGCAGGGCGCAATAGCCAGTGCATGCAGGGTCAGGGTTACCTGGCCGTTGGCCACATCACCGGCCGACGGGGTATAAACCGGATTCAGCGAGTTGCTGCCGTTGAGGGTACCGGTTCCGTTGTGTGTCCAGTTGATGGATGAATAGTTCGAAGCGGTGGCTCCTGTCACCTGGAATGAGGCGGTGCCGCAGCTGTTGGCGTTGGGCCCGGCGCTGGCAACTGGTGAAACATTGAAGGTCAGGGTCATATTGTCAGAAGTGGTGCTGTTGCACGGAGCCAGGCTGGTGGCCGTGATGGTCAGTACAACCGAACCTGCAGCAACATCATCGCTGCTGGGATAATATTCGGGATTTACATGGGTGGTGTTCGAGAAGGTTCCGTTTCCGCTGGTACTCCAGGTAATGGCGGAGTAATTTACTGCCGAAGCACCGGTAAGGGCGTAGCTGCCATTTCCGCAAACGGCGTCATCGCTTCCTGCCGAAACGGTGGGAACCGGTGCGAATGAGAGTACAAAGGCATCCGATACACTGTTGGTGCAGGGCAGGTTGCCGGTGGCGGTCAGGGTAAGGGTTACGCTTCCGGCGCTCAGGTCGGCGGTGCTGGCCACATAGGTCGGATTGATGCTTGTCGGATTCATAAAGGTACCGGTTCCTGAAGTTGACCACGAAAGGGTGTTGTAGTTCGAAGCAGTGGCTCCGGTAATGTTGTAGTTGCTGTTGCAGCTTACTGCATCAGGCCCTGCATTTACCAGCGGCTGTTTGCTGATGTTCAGAATCATAATATCCGTTGCCGGAACATTGCAGGGAGCTGCCGGATAGGCGGTAAGGGTAATGGTAACGCTGCCTGCTGCGATATCGGCCGGACCCGGAGTATAAACCGGAGTCAGGGTGCCGCTGTTGGCGAATGTTCCGTCTCCGCCGGTGCTCCATGCAAACAGGCTGCTGTAGGCAACGGTTCCGTTCAGGGTGTAGGTGCTGCCTTCGCAGATGGCGGCATAAGCGCCTGCATTGGCGGTTGCCGCACGGCGGATGGTAAGCAGCATCTGGTCGGTTACCGTATTGCTGCACGGCGATGCAGCAGTGGCGGTCAGGGTAAGAGTTACCGAACCGTTGGCAATATCGGCGGAACTTGGAGTGTAAACCGGATTCAGGCTGGTTTGTCCTGAGAAGGTACCCGATCCGGAGCTGCTCCAGCTGATGGTGCTGTAATTGCTGGCAGTAGCGGTGGTAATCATAAATGCTGAGCCTTCGCAAACGGCATCATCAATGCCTGCACTGGCCTGAGGACCGTTCATCAGGGTAAGAACCTTGCTGTCGGTAACAAGCTGGGTACATGGTGCGTTGCTCATCACCTCGAGGGTCAGAATAACCGAACCGTTGGCAAAATCGGCAGCGCTGGGCTGATAAGTGGGAGTCAGGGTAGTCTGGTTGATGAAGGTGCCGCTACCACTGGTTTTCCAGGTAAGCGAGCTGTAGTTGGCAGCCGTTGCACCCGTTAACAGATATGAAGCCGAGCAGGTAACATCATCGGTGCCGGCAAATGCGGTGGCAACTTTGGTGATGGCCAGGGTAATCTGGTCTGTTGCCGGGGTGGTACACGGAGCAACAGGGCTTCCGGTCAGGGTAAGGATTACCGAACCGGCTGCAATATCGGATGCTCCCGGAGTATAAACGGGATTCAGGATATTCGGGTTGCTGAAGGTACCGCTTCCTGATGTTGACCAGGTAAGCAGTGAGGTGTGTGATGCCGAGGCGCCGCTGATGGCAAAGGTTGAGCCTTCGCAGATGGCACCGTCGCTTCCGGCATTCACTACCGGGCCTTCGTTCAGGTTGATGCGTACCACATCCGAAGCGCTTCCGGTGCAGGGAGCGGTTGCCTGAGCGGTAAGTGTGAGGTCAACAAAGCCGTTGACAACATCTGCAGGGCTGGGAACATAGGTCGGAGTCAGCGTGGTGCCGTTCGACAGGGTTCCGGTGCCCGAGCTGGTCCACAGCAGGCTGCTGTAGTTCGATGCGGTTGCACCGTTAAGCGTAATGGCCGCATCGCATGAGTTTACATCCGGCCCTGCATTAACCAGCGGCAGGGTATTGAAACTCAGAATCATCAGATCGCTGACCGGGCCTGAGCAGGCGCCCTTGGCGGTAGCTGTGATGGTAAGCGTTACGGAGCCATTGGCAATGTCGGCGGCTGATGGATGATAGGTGGCATTAACAATCGCCGGGTTGGTAAACGAACCGCTGCCCGAGCTGCTCCAGCTTACCGAAGCATAGTTGGCAGCCGTAGCCGACGACAGGGTGTAGTTGTATCCTTCGCAGATGGCGGTGTCGGGACCGGCATTGACGGTTGCCATCGGGTCGATGGTCAGTTTCATATCATCGCTGACAAGCATATTGCATGCACCCGTTCCCTGAACCGAAAGGGTAATGGTAACATATCCGGCTGCGATGTCGGCTGCACTCGGAATATAGGTTGGGGTAAGGGTGTTCTGGTTCAGGAAGGTGCCGGTTCCGTTTGAGCTCCATGTGAAGACAAGCCCGGTGGTGGCGGTGGCGCCGGTAACGGTAAACAGCTGGCCTTCGCATATGGTAGCATCACCGCCGGCGTAGGCTTCAGGCTCCTGATTGATGGTAATGATCATCTGATCCGAAACCGGAGTGCTGCACGGAGCGGCTGAAATGGCGGTAAGGGTAAGAACCACCGAGCCGTTTGCAATGTCGGCGGCACTCGGGGTATAGGTCGGGGTGAGGCTGTTTTCGCCGCTCAGAACTCCCGATCCTGAGCTGGTCCATACGATGCTGCTGTAGTTGGCGGCAGTAGCGGTACTTACGGTGTATGAATCGTTTTCGCAAATGGTTGCATTCACCCCTGCATCAACGGTAGCGGCAGGGATAAGGGTAAGGATCATGGCATCGGTAGCCGGGCTTGCACACGGGCTGATGGCGCTTCCCGTAAGAGTCAGGGTTACGCTTCCGAGGGTAAAGTCGGCAAGACTCGGGGTATAGGTCGGGGTGAGGGTTCCGTTTCCTGAGAAGGTGCCGCTGCCTGAAGTGGTCCAGGTCAGGGTTGCGGTTCCCGATGCGGTAGCTCCGCTGATGGTGTAGTCGCTTCCCTGGCAGAGGGTGGCGTCAGGGCCGGCATTTACTCGCGGTGCGGGAGCTATTACCACCAGTTTGCTATCCACGGCAGTTCCGTTGCACGGCGACTGTCCGTAAGCGGTAAGGGTAAGGATAACGGACCCTGCCGAAATATCGGCGGCGCTCGGGGTATAGACCGGAGTCAGTGAATTGGCGTCGGCAATGGTTCCGCTGCCGCTGCTGGTCCAGATTACGGATGAATAATTGTGTGCATTGGCATCGGCAACAATCACGGTACCGGTTTCGCAGATGGTAACATCAGCGCCTGCATTGGCGGTTACCCTTTTGGCAAAGGTAAGCAGCATGGCATCCGAATGCTCGGTGCATGGCGGATTGCCGTAAGCATGCAGGGTAAGGGTAACATATCCCGTATGAAGATCGGCGGTGCCGGGGGTGTAGGTCGGGGTAAGGGTGTTGCCCAGACTGAATGAGCCATCGCCCGAGCTGGTCCACTGCAGCGTGAGGTAGTTGGTTGCCGAAGCGGTGGATACCGTGAAGATAGCATCTTCGCAAATGGTTGCGTCGGCGCCTGCATTGGCAACGGGGCCTTCTTCAAACATCAGAATCATAAAGTCGGATGCTGTTCCGGTGCAGGGAGCCGTTGCATCAACCGTAAGGGTAAGGATTACCTGTCCGGCGAGCAGATCGGCGGCGCCTGGCGTATAAACCGGGTGCAGCAGTGAAGGATTGCTGAAAGTTCCGCTTCCGGAGGTTGACCACAGAACGCTGCTGTAATGCTGAGCGGTAGCCAGATTAAGGGTGTAACCGTTGCCGTAGCAGATGGTGGCATCGGGGCCGGCAAATGCTTCAGGCATCGGGCTGATGGTCAGAGTTTTGGAGTCGATAATATCGCCGCAGGGGCTGTTGCCGTATGCGGTAAGCTGCAGAATCACGCTGCCTGCCACGGCGTCGGCTGCCGACGGAGTGTAGGAAGGAGTGAGGCTGTTTCCGCCGGTCAGAACTCCGGAACCGTTGTGGGTCCAGTTTACGGCTGAATAGTTGGTTGCCGTAGCATCAAATACCACATAGGTATCGCCTGTGCAAACCGTGGCATCGGCACCGGCATTGGCGGTAGCTTCGGGAATCAGCGTCAGCACAAACGAATCGTAAGGATCCGACGGACAGGGTGCATTGCTGATGGCGGTAAGGGTAAGGGTTACGCTTCCGGCGGCAAGGTCGGCGGCGCTGGGCTGATAGTCAGGATTCAGCTGGGTTGAGTTGGTGAAGATTCCGCTTCCGGAAGTGCTCCACTGCAGGGATGCATAATCCGAAGCTGTGGCACCGGTGATGTTGAACAGAGCGAGTCCGCACGATACGGCATCCGGGCCGGCATCCACTTCGGGCACGGCGATAACGGTAACCACCTTGCTGTCAGCGGCTGTGGCGCTGCAGGGCGCATTGCTCGTTGCGGTCAGGGTCAGAACTACCGAGCCGTTGATTACATCCTCGTTGCTCGGATAGTAGGTCGGATTAAGGGTGCTTGCATTGCTGAAAGTACCGGTTCCCGAAGTTGACCAGTTAAGTGTTGTATAGTTAGCGGCTGTGGCATCAAGAATGATGAGGCCCGTTCCTTCGCATACCGAAGCGTCGGCACCGGCATTGACGGTGGCTGCTTTATTGATGGTAAGGATAAACGAGTCGCTTGCCGGTGAGGTGCAGGGTGCCGACGGATTGGCTGTGAGGGTTAAGATCACGCTGCCGGCGGCAATATCGGCTGAACCCGGGGTATAGGTCGGGTTGAGTGAGTTTCCGTTTACAAAGGTACCGTTTCCGCTGGTGGTCCAGTGCAGGCTCGAATAGTGGCTGGCGGTTGCGGTGGTAACATGATACGACTGGGTTTCGCAGATGGTGGCATCAATGCCGGCATCAACCTGTGGCCGGTTTTCGATGGTGAGCACCATAAAGTCGCTGATGGGCGCCGAACAGGGTGCCAGGCTGGTGGCGGTCAGCGTAAGGGTTACGCTGCCATTGGCAATATCGGCTGCACTCGGCGTGTAGGTGGTAACCAGAATGGTGGGGTCGGTGAATACGCCGGTACCGCTGGTGCTCCACTGCAATGAAGTGTGGTTCAGCACGCTGGCCGATGAGGTTACATAGGTTGCCCCTTCGCAGATGGTGGTGCTGTTTCCGGCATCCACAACCGCTTCTTTTACAAAGGTAAGCCTCATGTTGTCGCTTACGGTCTGGTTGCACGGCGGAATGCTGGTTCCGGTAAGGATCAGGTTTACCCAGCCCAGGGCGATATCGGCAGGGCTGGGGGTATAGGTGGGAGTCAGAGTATTGGCGTTGATGAACGAACCGCTTCCCGAAGTTGACCACTGAATACTGGTATAATTGCTTGCCGAAGCTGTATTGGGGGTGAAGGTTGCGGTTTCGCAGATGGTGGCATCGGCGCCGGCATTCACTTCAATCAGCGGACGGATGGTGATGATCATCTGATCAACGGCCGGAACGGAACACGGAGTGTTGGCCGTGGCGGTAAGGGTAAGCACTACCGAACCGTTGGCGATATCGGCAGGGCTGGGCATATAGGTCGGAGTGATGGTGTTGGCATTCAGAAGGGTGCCGGCCGTTCCGCTCGATACCCACTGCAGGGTGTGGTAGTTGGCTGCCGATGCGGTGGTAATGGTAAAGCTTCCCACGCAGATGGTTTCATCGTTTCCGGCGTTGGCAACCGGCTGGCGGCGGATGGTAAGCACCATCTGGTCGGTAACCTGGCCGCTGCAGGGCAGCAGTCCTGAAGCCGTCAGGGTCAGGGTTACGCTTCCGTTGATGATGTCGGCTGAACTGGGGGTATAAATGGGGTTCAGTATGGAGTTGTTCGAGAACCATCCCGATCCCGACGAGGTCCACTGCAGGCTGCTGTAATCCAGTGCTGTGGCGCTCGAAAGCAGATAGGTGTCACCTTCGCAGGTGGCTGCATCAGGCCCTGCATTGATGGTGGGCATGGGGTGAATGGTCAGCAGCATGGCATCGCTTACCGAACCGCTGCAGGGAAGCAGGCTGGTGGCATTCAGATAGAGAAGTACCGAACCGGCGGCAATGTCGGCAGGGCCCGGGGTATAGGTCGGGTTGATGGAGTTGTGGTTCGAGAACATTCCGTCGCCCATGGTTGTCCAGGTAATGGCTGAGTAGTTGGTAGCCGAAGCATCGAAAATATAGTAGCTGCCCGTTTCGCAGATTACACCGTCGCTGCCGGCATCCACAACCGGAGGCTGGCTGATCTGCAGGGTCATGATGTCGAAGGTAGAGCCGCTGCAGGGAGCAATGCCCTGGCCGGTAATCATCAGAATTACACTACCGTTGGTGATATCCTGCGGGCTGGGGGTGTAAACCGGATTTACAAGGGTGGGATCCGAGAAGCTGCCGCTGCCCGAAGTGGTCCAGTAAACCGAAGAAGTGCTCAGAGCGCTGGCATCGGTAAGAGGAACATTCGATCCGACACAAATCTGAATATCCGGGCCGGCATCCACAACCGGTTCACTCACTACCGTCAGCATCATCTGGTCGGTTGCATTGCCCGTACAGGGGCTGTTGCCGTATGCGGTAAGGGTAAGAATGGCATATCCCAGCGATTCGTCAATGATGCCGGGAATGTATGTGGGATAAAGGGTGTTGGCGGCAAGAATCACGCCGTCGCCTGAGGTTGACCATGCCAGGGATGAGTAGTTGCTGGCGGTGCTTCCCGAAATGGTGTGTGTCTGGTTGGCGCAGATGGTGGCATCGTTACCGGCAAAAGCGGTGGGCTCGTGGGTAATGGTAATCTCCATCACATCGCTGTCTGTAATAATACAGGGAGCCATGGCATAAGCGGTCATGGTGAGCTGTACCGAACCAATCATAATATCGGCTGCCGAAGGAATATAGGTCGGGGTAAGGGTGGTGGGATTCATCAGAATACCGCTTCCCGAGCTGCTCCACGATACCGATGAGGCATTGGTGGCGGTGGCATTGTTTACCGAGTAGCTGCTTCCTTCACAGATCTGAGCATCGGTGCCGGCGTTGGCAACCGGATTGCTGCGGATGCTGAGGGTCATATCGCTGGTTTCCGGAGTACACGGAGGATTGGTGGCGGTAAGTGTCAGCGTGATTGATCCGTTGGCAATATCGGCCATACTTGGGGTGTATCTTGGATTTAAGGTATTGGCATTGTTGAAGTTACCCGATCCGCTGGTGCTCCATGTCAGTGAAGTATAGTTCGAAGCGGTGGCATTCACCAGTTCGTACGAACCGCCTTCGCATACCACGGCATTGGGGCCGGCATATACCTGAGACAGTGGCCTGATGGTGAGAATTACATTGTCCGAAATCACATTGGTGCACGGAGGCAGTGCCGTAGCGGTAAGTGTCAGGGTAACCAGTCCGTTGATGAGATCGCCGGGGCCCGGGGTGTAGATCGGGGTGAGCGAAGTGGGATTGATAAAGGTGCCATCGCCGTTGCCGGTCCACATCAGGGCGCTGTAGTCCGATGCAGTGGCGCCGGTTACATTGTGCGGCCCTTCGCAGATGGTAAGATCATCGCCGGCAAATACCGAAGGCAGCTGATTAATGGTAATCATCACGGCATCGTCAACAGAACCTGTGCAGGGAGCGTTGCTGTTAGCTGTGAGGGTAAGAACCACCGAACCGTTGGCCACATCGGCGGCACTCGGGGTATAGGTGGGATTGATTTTATCGGCATCCATCAGGGTTCCGCTGCCCGAAGTGGTCCATTGCAGGCTGGAGTAGTTGGATGCACTGGCTCCGGGAACCGTAAAGCTGCTGCCGCCGCATACTGAAAAGTTTACGCCGGCATCAACAACCGGAAGAGGGGTAACTACAATCTGCATGGCGTCGGCGGCGTTCGATGCGCAGGGCGGAACACCGGTTGCGGTCAGGGTGAGGGTTACCACTCCGGCAACGGCATCGGCATGCGATGGGGTATAGCTCGGAGTCAGCGTGGTGGGGTTATTCAGGATTCCCGTTCCGCTGCTGGTCCAGTTAATGGTTGCGTAGTTCGAAGCACTGGCTGTGGAAATCGTAAACGGCGTTCCTTCGCAGGTGGAGCCGTCGGTTCCGGCATTTGCAACCGGCAGATTGCTGATGGTCAGCACCATATTGTCGGTTACATCCACACTGCAGGGCGAATTGCCCTTCAGGGTCAGGGTAAGGGTTACCGTTCCGGCTACAAGATCAGCGGCTCCCGGAATATAGGTTGCATTCAGGATGCCGGGATTTACAAACGAACCCGAACCGGTGGTGGTCCAGAGTAGTGATGAATAATTTGTGGCATTTGCGCCGCTGATGGTGTACGGAGTAGTTCCGCAGGTGGTACCGTCAGGACCGGCATTGGCCGTAGCCCGGCGGGTAATGCTCAGTGTCTTTACCGAAGTAACGGTGCCCGTGCAGGGTGCCAGCGCAGTGGCGCTCAGGGTAAGGTTTACCGAGCCGGCAATGGCATCGGCAAGGCTGGGAGTATAGGTGGGTGAAAGCGTTCCGTTGTTGACGAAGGTTCCGGTTCCGCTGGTAGTCCAGGTGATGGTTCCGTAATTTGATGCGGTGGCATCGGTAATGGTGTATGATTCTCCTTCGCAGGTGCTGGCAGGATTGCCGGCGCTGATGGCCGGGCCCTGGTTCAGGAACAGGGTCATCTGGTCGTTCACCGATTCGCCCGAGCAGCTAAGGTTGCCGTAGGCGGTAAGGATAAGGTTTACTGATCCCGCTGCAACATCGGCTGCACTGGGTGTGTATATTGGGTGCAGTGCTGCCGGGTTCGAGAACGAGCCGGTTCCTGAGCTGCTCCATTGCAATGATGAGTAGTTCGAAGCCGAACTTCCGCTGAGGTTAACCCCGTTGGTGCCGCACGATGAAAAATCGGGGCCGGCGTTTACAACCGGAAGCCCGGTAAGGCTGAGGGTCATATTGTCGGATACGGTATTCGAGCAAGGTGCGTTGGCTGTTGCCGTTAAAGTAAGCACAACCGAACCGTTGGCGGCATCGGCTGCACTGGGAACATAAATTGCCGAAAGTGAATTCTGATTGACGAAGCTGCCGCTGCCGCTGGTGCTCCAGCTAACGCTGCTGTAGTTGGTGGCGCTTCCGTTAACCGGGAAATTGGCGGTGAAACAGGTCTGTCCGTCAGGGCCTGCATTCACGGTGGGCGCCGGAACAATCGAAATCACCAGGTCGGGCGACCAGGCTCCGTTGCCGCAGCTGTTCTTTGCCCTTACCCGGATTGTTCCGGCCACAGCACCGGATGCATTCAGGGTAATGGTACTTCCGTTCGAAGGCCCGCTTACGGTCAGTCCGGCAGGGAACTGCCACTCATAGCTGGTGGCATGGGCAATCGGAGATACGCTGTAAACAAGGTTCAGCTGGTTCGAGCAGATGGTGGTCGGACCGGTGATGATACCTGCCCCCGCCGGAAGCGGGTTTACAACAATCGTTACCGGACTGCCTGTAACAGTACCCGGACAATCATCGGCATCGTGAATCTGCTCAATTTTATACACGCCGGCTATTGTTGCCGGAATGGTATAAGGACTGCTCACAATGCCCGATATTTCAGGCTGAAGAGATCCGTTAATACTATAAATAACACGCCAGGGAGCAACACCGCCGGATATATTTAGCAATATATTCGTCGATGATCCCTGACAAATTGTAGTACTGCCTGTAAGGAAAGCTTCAGTTGGGACGGAGCATGGCTGTGATATCGCCTGAATGGTTGAAACAAGAGCGAATAATACCAGCGCCCTCCTTACGCGTTTCCCCCCGAAAATTTTGTAAAAGGTCTTCATATTATTGAATGTTATGTATTCCGGACTGTAAAGAACTCGTATAATCTTTGTGTTTTACTTCCTGATTATTCTCATTGGTTTATCGTTAATTGGTGAGGAAGTAATACCTCTGTCTCTTATACACATCTG
>LUZO01000022.1 GCA_001603685.1 Bacteroidales bacterium Bact_23 | reverse complement strand
AACAGCCAATACTCTAATTAACATATAACTATTTGTCGTTGTTGTTGAAATCGTATAATCACCCCAAGGATATTCATTACAGGATGATTCTACATCAGCGGTTGTCACAACCTCGCCCCTCAATATTTTCTTCCCATAAACCATATTGGCTCTTGCTTGAATTTCAGAAACTGCTTGCATTGCTGACTTACGACGAGACTCTTCCTGAACAGAGAAATATTTTGGTATAGCAATTGCCATCATTATGCTGAGTAACAATAATACGGCTATTATCTCGATTAATGTAAAGCCGCTCTGCTCATCATTCACAATTAGTCATTCCAAAAATACGGTTGATTTATCACCGTCAGGGTTTAATAAACCGTGCTTTACCAAGGGCCGTGCTTCATACTTCACAAAAAATATTACGTGGTGAAAGAAGAGCTACCTCTCGGGTATAACCCGCAGCCGGAGGACAGGATGGCTTTCATCCGATCTCCATCCTCCAGATGACTGGGTTGAGCTTCAGCCATTGCAACCTGTTGAGCAGGTGAAACGGCAATTCCTAGCGTCTGACGATCTTAACAAATAACT
Source organism: Bacteroidales bacterium Bact_23 (assembly GCA_001603685.1). GTDB lineage: Bacteria > Bacteroidota > Bacteroidia > Bacteroidales > Lentimicrobiaceae > Lentimicrobium. The sequence goes on along the minus strand of LUZO01000022.1, from coordinate 3,322 downwards.
GACCGAATTCCGTGAAATAGAATGCCAGTCAATCTGGCGAGCGAACTGAAACGATAGAGGAGATACTCCATAGCATCGTATCCCCTCTATCGCTGCTTCGTTAATTTGGTTTGACCCATGTTCCCGTTACATTTGTCGTTAATGCATTTCCTTGCACATGTGTCACAGTAATGCGAATATCGCTGCCGCTAAGTGCAGCACCAACTGTGTAATCTGGAGACATATTTCCAGTATCGAGAGAAGCAAGGATGCTCGACGTCGTCGCAGACCCGCTTCTTAGTACTTTAGCCCCATAAAGCTGCGACGCTCTTGCCTGTACCTCTGATACTGCCGCCTTTGCCGATTTATTCCGAGCTTCGTCCTGCAGGCTGAAATACTTGGGAATTGCTACAGCTGCTAATATTCCCAAGATAACCAACACCGCGATGATCTCGATCAGCGTAAAACCTTTCTGATTCCTTTTCATTTTATCCTCCATTGTTTTTTTACAGTACAACCTGGTGGGTTTGGCGCTTACATCGAATAACCTGTCAATGTTACCCCGGCTCACCCCCTCTCATATTGTTATTTAGAAATCGACTCCAAGCATCAATCATACCACCGTGTAACGCTTTAACCGCCGGCGCATATTCGGTTTCATTTTATTAACATATCATTCGTATGCCAACATACCGACCCTGTACTGGTTAAGGAATCTACAATTTTTGTTGATCCTTACAACAAAAAGCGGTTTCCAGCACTATTCGAACCTCTCACTATTTGTTCTTGAATGACTCTGCGTCTATCCCGAACTTCTTAACCCTGTGCCATAGGCTTCGCTGATTGATACCCAACTGCTCCGCGGCCCTAACCTGTACTCCGCCAGTCCGGCTCAGTGCCTCGACAATCATGCATTTTTCTATTCTCTCCAACCGTTCATCAATATTAAGCGCATCCTCCTCATCATCCTTCCCTGAAGGCGAACGAGTTGAACAGATATCTCCAGGCAATTGATGGACCCTGATAATCCCATCCTCCGCGAGAACTGCAGCTCGTTCCACCACATTCTGGAGTTCCCGTACATTGCCTGGCCAGGAATAGCCGATCAGCATTTGGATTGCTTCGGACGAAAAAACAACTTTATCCGATTTTTTCGCTAAAAAATATTCTGACAGTACAGGGATGTCTTCAATCCTTTCCCGAAGTGGAGGTAAATTCAAAGTGAACACATTCAGCCGATAATAAAGATCCTCCCTGAAACGATTCTCTTTGACGAGTCCTGAGATATCCTTGTTTGTTGCGGCTAAGAATCTAATATCGACCTTTATCGTTTCTGTGCCTCCTACCCGTTCAAATTCCCTTTCCTGCAAGACGCGTAGGAGTTTCGCTTGCGTCGCCTCCGGCATGTCGCCGATCTCGTCGAGGAAAACCGTGCCGCCATTTGCGATTTCAAATTTTCCTTTTTTCTGAGCAACGGCCCCAGTAAACGCCCCTTTTTCATGACCGAAGAGTTCGCTCTCCAGAAGACCCTCAGGGATCGCTACACAATTGATCTTGATAAAAGGCTTTCCATTTCTCCGGCTGTGTTCATAGATGCTTGTGGCAACCAGTTCTTTCCCCGTGCCGCTCTCCCCTGTAATCAAGACTGTTGAATCCGTTGGCGCCACTTTCAGCAGTTGCGTGAAAATTGCCCTCATGGCACGGCTTTGCCCTACGATATTTGGAAATAGTTCCCTTGCCTCCACTCTTGTTAAAAGATTTGTAACTTGCGTAAGGACTTGGGAATATCGCTGTATTTCATCCTTTGTTTTTGTTTCAAGTGAACTTTTATCGGTAGTAGTTTTAAGGAGATTCAGACTTTCTGTATACCGGACAAATTCTTCCAGTGGCCTCAAAAGAAACCAGACAATAAGAAAAGCACTTAAAAAGGCAAGAACACCTAAAATGGCTGACCAAATGGTCACATAAACAACAGCCTCGTTACTTGACGCGACATAACGGACCATCAACCTGTAAGTTACTATAATTGCAATGATCGAAATGCCGCTAAAGATCAGTGGGATGAGAATATAAAGGCTGACATGAATCTTTATCTTCTGCATCGCATATGATCTTCAATTGAACCAGAATTCATCCTTTCGCCATCTGTGTCAGATCCCACATGGGAAGGAAGATCGCCAAGGCAAAGAAACCGACAACGGCGGCCAAGCCAACAACCAGGATCGGTCCGATGAGATCTGACAAGCGCTTAACTTGGTACGCAACTTCCTCGTCGTAATGGATGGAGATAACCTTCATCATCTCTTCAATGTTTCCCGATTCCTCGCCGATCGCCACCATGTCGACAACCATCGGCGGGAAGTACTTCGCTTTCCTGAGCGGTCCGGCGAGGCCCTGCCCCTGTTGCATCATATCTTGGATCATCGTGAATTCCTTGGCGATCGCAGCGTTTCCGATGGTTCCAATCAGGACTTTCATGGTCGTCATGATCTGGACGCCACTGGACTGGAGAATGGAGAAGATGCTGGCGAACCTGGACATGGCCGCCTTCTGGAAGAGCGGCCCAAAAAGCGGGATTTTGAGCAAAAAGGCATCGCGGGCCAAGCTTCCCTGTTCCGTGGCAAAATAACGGCGCAGGCCGAAGATAAGCAGGATCAGCCCACCCAATATGATATACCAATAATTATTCAGAACTTGATATGTCAGCATCGCGATCTTTGTTGGTAAAGGAAGTGTCAACCCAGCCCTGGAAAAGATTCCCACAAACTTTGGGATGACGAATGTCAGAAGAACGATGAAGGCAATGCTGAGGGCCACGAGAACGATAATTGGGTACTGGAGGGCCGACTTCACGTCCGAACGGACTTTATGCTCGTGCTCCAGAATATAGCTCAGGCGCTCCAAGACGTCCGGCACGGTTCCGCTGATCTCGCCGGCGTTGATCATGCTTCGGTAGAGAGGGGAAAAGATCTTAGGGTGCTTTTCCAGGGCGTCCACGAGGGTGGAGCCCTGCTTGATGTCCATGGACATCTGGCTGATGGCCTTCTTCAGGACAGGATTCTGGGTCTGTGCCTCCAAGACCTGCAGAAGGCGGATGATGGGGATGCCCGCCAGGAGCATGGTCCGGAACTGTTTTGTGAAAAGGATCAGTTCCGGAGGCTGGACTTTCCCGAAGAACTCGCTCAACCTTGTCATGAAGTCGCCCTTGCTCAGGGCGTCTGCGGCCATGATGCGGGACGGGATGTATCCCCGGGCAACAAGGATGTTGTTGACCGATTCCGGAGAATCCGCCTCGAGGGTTCCCGAGACGGTCGCTCCGTTTTCATTGATCGCCTGGTAGGCG